>JBGAUP010000059.1:0-24354 GCA_044228585.1 Runella sp.
CATTGATTTTCAGAAGTTTACCGCCGTTCAAATTGCAACAATGGGGAGTTTCCCCGAAACAGAATACCATTTTTTAAACCTTATTTTACCAACCCCCTACTACCACGGAGTAGAGCATCGTCATTCGACCATGATTGTGCTCGGTCCAGACGATGAAGGCGAAGGACTCTATACCGATTTGTTGGGCATAAGTTCACACGAATTATTTCACGCTTGGAACATTATCCGGATTCGCCCCAAAGAATTATTACCTTACAACTTTACTAAAGAAAACTATTTCTCTACCTGTTTCGTAGCGGAGGGAGTAACCACTTACTACGGTGATTTATTTTTACGACGTTCGGGAGTGTTCGATGATGCAGCCTATTACCGTGAATTGCAGGTGTATATGAAGCGTCACTTTGAAAACAACCGTCACGCCCAACAATCGCTGGTAGAGTCCTCGTGGGATTTATGGTTGGACGGATACGAAAAAGGTATCCCCCAACGTAAAGTATCTGTCTATCATAAAGGAGCATTGGCTGCGTTGATTTTAGACCTGACGATTCGTAAACTTCACCATCATCAACGCTCATTAGACGACGTGATGCGTGCCTTATGGCAACGGTTTGGCATACCTTTTGTAGGGTATTCGTTGGAAGACTACCAATCCGTCGTCGAAGAGATAGCAGGCGAACCGCTGACGTGGTATTGGAAAGACTGTATTTTAAGCAATGTACCCCTTGAAAATCACCTCAATCATGCCCTTGCTTGGGTAGGTCTGCAAATGGTTACATTTAGCGATGGTACTGTTCATTTACAAGAATTAGAAAATGAACGAGCCATAATGCAACGTCAAAAATGGCTAAACAGCAATTTTTAACTAAAAAAAGCGCATTTTAACCAATTTCTTTTTATTTTAACACCCAATTATCAGGCATATAATATAAACGCAAATGAAAATCACTCCGATTGAGATTCGTCAACATACCTTTCAGAGAGGCTTACGCGGATACGATGTAGAAGAAGTAGTTGCTTTTCTGACATCGCTCTCCAATGAATGGGAACGAGTGCTGAACGAAAACAAAATGCTCAAAATGCAATTAGAGATTGCAGAAAAAGAGCTAAATAAACTTCGGGAGGTAGAGTTAACGATGTTTCGGATGCTCAAAACAGCGGAAGATACCAGTGCGCAAATGACCGAACAAGCCAAAACAGCCGCGGAACATTACATTGAAGATGCTCGCCAAAAAGGAGAAGAGCTCATCAATGAAGCCCGTAAAAAATCTAATATGCTGATTATAGATGCCGAAAATCAGGCCAAATACGTTCGCGAAGAAATCATGACTGAATTTAAAAACCACGAACGTGATTTTAAAGCCATGGAAAAATACCGCGACAATTTGGTAGTTCAACTCAAAACCCTTGCCAACAATACCGTAGATAGTATTGAGCGGTTTGAGAAGAAATTTTCGCATAATACCATCAAAGAAAAATTTGAAGACTTAAAAACACAGGTGGAGGAGTCGCTCAAAAGCAGTAACGAAATTCCGAGAACTCATGCAGACACAGAAATAGCAGAAGAAGCACTCTCAGAAAATCCGACAGTTTCAGAAACAGAGGTATCAGCCAATGAAAATAGCCCAGCAACGGTAAGCTCAGAATACACAACGACAGCTACTCCTGATGCATCAGAGGCTGAAACCACGGAAGATAGTAACAAGCCAACCGAAAATAAGCCAGAGACTCTCAAAAATACCGAAGAGGGTTCTTTTTTTGATCAAATCTAACCCATTTAAGCCGCTACATTGGACTTATCTTTTAACAATCCTACTGCCTTGGGAACCGTTTCACTTGAGGGAATAGAGTTTTTTGCCTATCATGGCACTTCTGACGAAGAACAAAAAATTGGCAACAAGTTTTCGATTGATGTTACGATAACCACTGACTTTTTGGAGGCCGCCCGCCACGACCGACTGCGCGGCACGGTCAATTACGAAGTTATTTATCAAGTAGTAGCCGAAACAATGCAAAAGCCCAGTCGTTTGCTTGAACACATTGCCTATAAAATCATCGAAGGAATACGAAACACCTATCCAAATGTAAATAATATTGAAGTGAGTGTTTCCAAATTTAATCCACCCGTAGGGGGGGTATGCGCCCGATCAAGGATTACTTTGAAAGGGTAAAAAGTTTACAGTTGATAGTTTACGGTTTGGGGACGCCTGTTTTGGAGAAGGCAATGACAAACTGTAAACTATCAACTGTAAACTAAAAATTACACCAACTTCCAACCCTCACGGTAGGGCCGTGATACAAATTGGTTGGCATCGTCAAAGTTAGTAATCTTCATATTTGTACCATCCCACAAGAGTTTCTTGCGTCCGTAGTAGTCAAAGCCATTGCCTTTGGCTTGGCGAAGCATGTAGCTACGAATGGCTAAGTTACCCATCAAAACGGTTTCGGTCAATGGCCCAGAGTAATCGAACGATGACATTAAGCCTTTGTGTTTGTCACTACCAAAACCTGCCTTACAAGCCTCTGTCCAGAACACTTGGTGGCCATACTCTGGTAAGTTCACAGGGGCAGCGAAGCAATGATTCCCTTTGTACCTATCATAAGCACGCCGTTAGCTCCGTTACCATCGGTACTGAGTGGCTCACTCGCTGGAATCCAATCGGGATGGAAAGGCCGCAAGCCTCCATCCATCCAAATCATCTTCATTTCCGATTTGTTCTTAGCCGTGGCAGGGAATTTGATTTCTACCGACGACGAAGGCGGACATCCTTCAGGAATCCACTCAGGGTTCCAGTCTTTGATAAACACCGCTCCTACGCTACATTCTACTTCGGTGGGGTAGTTGAGTCCCAGCACTCGGAAAGGGGTATCAATGGTGTGGCAACCGATGTCACCCAATGCCCCCGTTCCAAAATTCCACCATCCCCGCCATTTGAAGGGGTGGTAGCCTGGGTGGTAGTCCACCATTTGCGCAGGGCCAATCCACTGATCCCAAGCAATCCCTTCGGGCATATCGGGCTTACCTGTTGGCACAGGTATTCCTTGAGGCCATACAGGTCGGTTGGTCCAAATCTGTACGGTATGCACAGGCCCTACCAAACCTTTATTGAACCATTCTACCATCTGGAGCTGCGCAGGATTCGATGCCCCTTGGTTTCCCATTTGCGACACTACTTTGTACTTACGGGCTGCTTCGGTGAGCATTCGGGCTTCGTATATATTGTGTGTCAAGGGTTTCTGTACATAGACGTGCTTACCCTGTTGCATGGCCGCCATCGCAATCACTGCGTGGTTATGGTCAGGGGTGGAGATGGTAACTGCATCAATGTTTTTGCCTTCTTTCTCAAACATCACGCGCCAATCTTTGTACTTGGTAGCATTAGGGAAACGCTCAATGGATTTGGCTGCTTGTTTATAGTCCACATCGCAAAGCGCTACTACATTGTTGACACCATTGTTGGAAGCATTGAAAATATCGCTTGTCCCTTTTCCCCCTGCGCCTATGGCGGCCAAATTGAGTTTGTCAGAGGGGGCTGTGTAACCTTTGCCTAAGACGTGGCGAGGCACAATAAAAAAACTACCCACGGCCAACGCACTTTTTTGTACAAAATCGCGCCTTGATACCGATAAGGCTTTTTGCTTTGATTTCATTGGTTTATAAGTTTTTAATTAAAATTTGAACAGACTATTATTAAAGTAACCAATAGGGGGAGAATTACCGTTTTATAAATGCTTTTTTGAAAAATTTGGCCAAACTATCCTTATTTTTGGCTTTGAGTGCTTTTTTAAGTAAAACTACTTGTACATACATACGTTAATACGAAGTATTTGGGCTACTCAAATCTTTCAACCATCGTACAGTTACTTTCATGATTTTAGACAGGAACTTTCATTTTGCAAAAACGGGACTTTACGCCGCGCTATTGATACTTTCTCTCGAAAGCTACGGACAACAGGTTAAAATAAGCAGCTTAGAGCAGAAGTTTAGGACACGGGGATTGGTGGATGTTCAAAAACTCGACCCTACCCTCAAAGTGGATTTAAAATACTCCACCACTGACAATTTCATCAAAGAAGACGTGTATGGCGATTTGGAACGGGCCTATCTGCAACCCATGGCTGCCGAAAAGCTCATCAAGGCCAACAAGTTTCTGAAACAAGAAAAGCCTAATTATACCTTGTTGGTGTATGACGCAGCACGCCCAAGAAGTGTTACCAAGATTTTTTGGACACGAATGAGTCATCTCCCTTACAACCGACGCGAAGATTTTGTAGCCGACCCCGCCAAAGGCTCCATTCACAATTTTGGCTGTGCCGTTGACCTGACGATTGCCGACGAAAAAGGCCGACCGCTTGACATGGGTACTATTTTTGACTTTTTTGGCCAAGAAGCCGAACCCCGTCGCGAGGCGGCTATGCTGAAAGCGGGAAAACTGACCCCTCAACAATTAGAGAATCGAAAGTTGCTCCGACGGGTCATGAAAAAAGCAGGTTTTACCTCTATCGAAACCGAATGGTGGCACTACAACGCCCTATCGCGCGAAAAAGCAAAGGCTAAATTTGGGTTTATTGAATGAGAAAATCTTGTATTTTTGTAAAAAAACCTAATTTATGACCGTTATAGTCAAAAATACTACCTCAGAAAAAAAAATTGAGGAAATCATTCAAAAGATAAAAACTCAAAACCCTCAAAAAGGGCTACGGAAACATTTTGGAGCTTTAAAAAGAGACATTGACGGTTTAGAATACCAAAAGAAAATCAGAAATGAGTGGGATTGATTTTCGTGCAGATACCAACTTTTTGATTCATGTACATGAAGGTCCCCCAATAACAGAACCTTTTCTTGATTATCGGTTTGCTATTTCTTACATTACAGAAATAGAATTATTGGGAAAATTTAGCCTGTCAAAACCCGAAAAACTTCTCTTGCGAAAACTTATAGATGATTGCTTTGTCATTGAAATGAATTCGACTATCAAAGAACGATGTATTTGGATTCGCCAACGTTATAAAATCAAAGTACCAGACGCCATTATTGCTGCTACCGCCATTGAAGCAGGACTTCCTTTCATTAGTTCGGATAATGGGTTTTCGACGATTAAAGAATTGAATTTCCTTTTTCTTGAGAAAACCTAAGTCCTATGCTCCTCCTTACTTTTATCAATACTTTCTGGCTTTCTCTCTTGGGTCTTCCTACCGACACTACTCAAAAAGTAGTGGTGCGACAAGTGACCGTTTCGGGTAATTTTCGTACCAAAGAACGAATCATTCGGCGCGAAATGGACATTCACGCCAACGATACCCTCTCAACACAAAAGTTGGATTCATTAATTGAGTATGACCGTCGCAAAATCTTGAATACCAATCTATTCGTAACAGTTGAACTAAAAAAAAAACCAGTAGCCGACACCTCTAACCTTACATTTTATACCGCCGACGGCAAACTCATCACCTCTCCCAAACTAATTGACCTCGAAGTGATTGTGAAGGAGCAGTGGTATTTGTTGGCTTTTCCCGTATTTCAACTCGCCGACCGTAATTTCAACGAATGGTGGTACGAACGAGGGCGTGACCTAAGCCGAACGATTTATGGCGTCTATCTCTTGCACCAAAACCTCACAGGCAACAACGACCGCCTACGTCTGCGGGCCGAATTTGGGTTTATACCGCGCTTAGACATTTATTACTCTACCCCTTACTTGGGCAAAAAACAGAAGCTGGGCATGACCGTAGGTATTGTCAGGCTTACCAATCGAACGCTTGCTTACCGAACTCGCGCCGACAAACTCATTTTTTGGGGTAGCGAAGACCGCACCCGCGAACGAATCGCACCCTACGTTACTTTCACGTATCGTCCTCAATTTTACGGTTTTCATTCGCTGAGCGCGCAGTATTCTTTCACGACTTTGAACGATACAATTGCTAAACTTAACCCCAATTATTTTTTAGCAGGAAATAAGCAACAAAACTATTTCCAACTTTCCTACTCTCATTTTTTCGACCGCCGCGACCGTGTCCAATATCCACTCAGAGGATTTTACTATGGCATACTTATCAATCGGATGGGGATTCTACGTTCTGATGATGTGCAACAGTGGGAGGCCACGGCCAATTATGGACAATTTGTCCCTTTATCAAAGAAACTTTTCTTTAGCTATGGGGTCAAAATAAAAGTTTCAAACCCTGCTTTACAGCCCTTTTTGCAAACGCGAGGGTTAGGTTACAGTGGTGACTTGGTACGAGGGTACGAGCTTTACGTCATTGACGGACAGCATTTTGGCCTTGCTAAAACCAACCTTCGCTATCAGTTACTCAATCGTACTTTCAACTTGAGCAAACTTATTAAGATTCGTCAATTCAATACTTTTCCGCTGGCTATCTATCCCAATATCTACGCCGACTTTGGTTACGTCAAAAACCAATACACCGAATTGAACGACAGCCAACTCACCAATCGTCCCTTAGCAGGCTTCGGCATCGGCCTTGATGTGGTGACTTGGTACAATTTTGTGGGCCGCATCAATTATTCCATTAATCACCTCGGCGAGGCACGCCCCTATTTTGCAGTGGGAAGGGAGTTTTGATTTGGGAAAATGGGGTTTCTAAACAAGTACAAATAAGTTGTAACTTTCACAAATACACCCTTATTTTGAGACACTTAAGATAAGACATTCGTATATTTATGAGTTGGGCGTCATTTTATAAAATGACACAATAGATGGGTATCATTACTTTTGACAGATAAAAAGAGCAAATGGACAATAATCAGAGAGAACAAATAATTGAAAATGCTAAGACATTTTTTAGGAATGAAATTGTTCAGAACCACATAGATGGTGCTTGTAAAAGAGCCAGCAAACTGTCTGAATACAACATAAACCCGTTTTTGTTCAAATATTTAGCTAATTTCTTGACTGGTAATGACGACCCTGAAAGTATCGCACGAGCTTTGGTTCTCCCAAGAATTTTAGGTTCTTCAATCAATACGTCTTTTGGAATGAAAATTCAAAGCTTAATAAGTTCTCTATTTCAAGGATTAGGTTCTACGACTCAAGGAATTGATATTGAATTCACTGATGAAATAGACGGTCGTAAAAAATACTGCCAGTTGAAGGCAGGGCCAAACACCATTAACCACGATGACGTCACAACAATCATAAATCATTTCAAGGGTGTTCGAACGTTAGCCAGAACTAATAATTTAAATGTTGGAATCGATGATATGATTGTTGGAGTGGTATATGGTGAAGAAGCTGAACTTAGTTCTCACTATAAACGAATTGGAAATACTTATCCAGTAATTATTGGAAAAGATTTTTGGCATAGACTTACAGGAAAAGACGATTTCTACTTTGAATTAATTGATGCAATTGGTGAAGTTGCATTAGAGGTTGATGCAAGTAAGGTTGTCGAACATACAATACAAACTTTAGCCAGAGAAATTGAAACAAAGTATCAATAGCTATTTAGAATTTTTAGCTAGCTGAAAGTAATATTGATTTAAAAATTTAACAATAGAGTATCCCACTTCCCTACCCAGATTAACAGGGACGGCATTGCCGATTTGTTTATACTGTTGTGCCACAGAGCCAGCAAATTGCCAATCATCTGGGAAGGTTTGAATACGAGCGTATTCACGAACTGTAAAAGGCCGAGTTTCTTCGGGATGGCATCTTTCTGTTTGCTTTTGGGCAGGGCTACAAGTCAAAGTCAAGCAAGGTTCATCCCAACCAATTCTACGAGCAATACCTGTTTTTCCACCGCCAAGATAAAAACTCCCGCCCATAAATTTTTTTTGAATTTCTAAAGGCAAATCGCGCCAATAGCCCTTTTGTGGTACTAAATCCAGCACTTCAATTTTGCTTTTTGGATATTTTGAGCCTTCCGATTTTGGGACATCGCAGTCAAATAGCTCGCCCTTTTTTAAGGCATCTTTTAAATTGTATATCTTTTTGTAAGGCTTGGGGTATCCGTAATCTAATCCAATATCTTTTCTTACTCCAACCAAAATCAAGCGTTCTCTTTTTTGTGGCACTTTATAATTTATGGCTTTTAAAACCTGTACAGGAACGACATTATAGCCAATTTCGTCTAAAATTGAAACCATGCCTTGCAAGGTTTTCCCATTTTCATGACTCAGTAATCCACGGACATTTTCACCAATACAAATCGGTGGATTTACCTCTTTAACAACCCTTGCAAATTCATAAAAAAGTGTCCCTCTTGCGTCAGCCAAGCCCAGTTTTTTGCCAGCATAACTAAAAGCTTGACAAGGAAAACCACCCGTGACAACATCTACTTTGTTATGATATTCAGAAAAATCAAACTCTCTAATGTCGCCTTCTAACACTCTCCAATTTGGACGATTTTGTCGTAAAGTTTGACAAGCCCATTTATCAATTTCATTCAGAGCGACACATTTTAAACCTGCTTTTTCCAAACCCACTGCCAAGCCTCCCGCCCCTGCAAAAAGTTCCAAAACAGTGTAATCGTTTTCAGGTTCAACAAAGTTTGAAGCTTCAACTATTTCTCGGTCAACACCAAAATCCGCAAACAATTCAAATTGCTCTTTTTTATAAACTCTATAATTACTCATTGGCTCGCGAGCAGCCGAAAATTTACCTTTTCGATCCCAACGTCTTAATGTTTCTTTGCTTTTACCAATTAATTCTGATGCTTCCGATAATGTCAAATAATCTTCATTCATAACCAAATAGTTTAACCTTATACAATGGTTACAAATTTATAACAAAAACCTGAACGAACAAGCCCAAACAAAAAAGAGTGACTGCTCAATACTACACTATTCCTATATAATATAAATATCTATCCTCCTACTTTGGCTCATAAATCCAAACATCTTTGGCAGCCCTAAATGATGATAACTATCAGCTTGTAACTTTCATAAATACCCCCTACATTCGATATTTAGATACAATTGTCGCCCCCCTAAAAGTCACTGTATATCCTACTTAAAAATGAAGTCTATTTTTTTTACGGTGCTTCTGATGATGTCTTTGGTTGGTTCTGCTTTTACACAGAATGCCAAAGAAATTGTTAAAAAAGCGGATGATAATGCCAAAGGGAAATCGTCGGTAGCCGTTATTTCTATTCAAACCGTCCGACCCACATGGAGCCGCGAAATGACAGTAAAAACATGGTCAAAAGGCAATAATTTCGTCCTAATTTTAGTAACATCCCCTGCGAAAGAAAAGGGAGTGGTCTACTTAAAAAGAGAAAAAGAAGTATGGAACTGGATTCCTTCGATTGAACGCAACATCAAAATGCCCCCCTCCATGATGAGTCAGAGTTGGATGGGAACCGATTTTACAAACGATGACTTGGTAAAGGAAGCCTCTATTCTGGAAGATTATAATCACTCGCTTGTAGGGGAAACCACCATAGACGGCAGATTATGCTATAAAATTCAGCTTATTCCTAAACCCTCTTCGGCCGTAGTCTGGGGAAAAATAATCATGAATATTGACAAAAAAGACTTCTTGATGCTCCACGTAGAGTATTTTGACGAAGAAGGGGGGCTGATCAACACCATGCACTGTAGCGATATCAAAATGTTGGGAGGGCGACTCCTCCCCGCAAAAATGGAAATGATTCCTGCCGATAAGAAAGGTCATAAAACGGCACTGGTTTATCAATCCTTAGATTTCGACGTACCCCTCAACGATAGTTTTTTTACCACCCAAAGCATGACAAAAGTGAAATGATCATAAAACTGATTTGGAGGAATTTGTGGCGTAACAGTCGAAGGTCGTTCATCACCATGGCTTCTATTACATTTGCTTTGGTGTTGGCGGTTGTGATGCAATCTTTCCAAAAAGGGGTTTTTGATAACTTAATCATCAATGTGGTTGGGTATTATTCGGGGTATATACAGATTCACAATAAAGGGTACTGGGACGAACGGGTACTTGACAATTGCTTTTCGTTAAGTGATTCATTATCGAAAAAGCTCAACCAAAATCCAGAAATCACTGAAATCATTCCTCGCCTTGAAACATTCGTTTTGGCCTCTAATGGCAATACAACCAAAGGATGTATGCTGGTGGGGACAAACGCTGAAAAGGAAAACAAGCTTACCCAATTGGAAACCAAGTTGATAAAGGGCCAGTACCTCGACGATAAGGAAGACGCTATTTTGGTAGCAGAAGGGTTGGCAGCACGCTTGAATGTAGGTATCAATGACACGTTGGTATTATTCGGCCAAGGGTATCATGGAAGTATGGCAGCAGGTAAGTACAAAATTAAAGGCATCTTGAAGCTCGCATCTCCTCAGATGAACGATGCTTTCGTTTACCAGCCACTAAGTGCTACTCAATACTTCCTAAGTGCCGAAAACATGCTCACCTCGCTCGCTTTAGGAATTTCGGACGTCGGAAAATTAGATGAAATTCTGAAAAGCTTAAACCAAGATTTTGATAAACAATATGAAGTAATGAGCTGGAAACAGATGATGCCCGAGATTGAAAACCATATCAAATCGGATAGCGTTTCTTTTTACATTTTTACGGGCGTACTGTACCTCATCATTGGTTTTGGTTTTTTTGGTACTGTCATGATGATGACCGTTGAAAGAAAATATGAGTTTGGGATGCTCATTGCCATAGGCATGAAAAAGTACAAACTTCAACTTGTTTTGTTTGGAGAGACCCTGTTAATGACTGTTTTAGGTGTTTTGTGTGGCATCATAATCAGTCTGCCCTTAGTCATTTATCTACAAAAATATCCGATTCAACTTAGTGGACAAATAGCCGCAGCTTACGAGCGGTTTGGATTTGAGGCCATCTTTCCGACCACATTGAATGCCAATATTTTTATCACCCAGGCCCTCATCGTTTTTGTCATTTCAATACTGGTAGGAGTATATCCGCTTTGGAATATTCATCAATTAGATACCATACAAGCTATGAAAAGATAAGCCCATGATGATTTTAATAAAAATAGCCTGGCGAAATATCTGGAGGAGTAGAAAGCGAAGCTTTATCATCATGGCTGCGGTAAGTATAGGCTTGTGGTTAGGTATTTTTCTGATGTCTTTTTACAACGGCATGATTGAACAACGAGTCGAAAGTGCAATCACAACGGAATTATCGCATCTCCAACTGCATCATCCAGCATTTACGCATGACTTTGACATTCAATACATCCTGCCAAAGGGGTACAATATCTTGAATCGGCTCAATAAAACCCCCAATATTAAAGTTTCGGCGGGGCGAGTAGTTATCAAAGGAATGATTGCATCGGCCTCTGGCAGTACGGGTATCACCCTAAACGGCGTTATGCCCAACGAAGAGCACCAACTCACTAAACTTGGTGATAAAATAACCGCAGGACGTTATTTTAAGCCAGACAAGATAAATGAAGTCATTATTAGTGAAAGATTGGCCAAAAAATTGAAACTACAATTGAACAAAAAAGCCATTGTAACTTTTCAAAACAAAGACGGCGATCTCACCAGCATTGCTTTCAAAATCATTGCCCTCTACAAAACAATCAACAGCCCTTATGATGACAGCAATATTTTCGCCAATATTAGGGGCGTTGATTTACCCGCTGGAATCCCCAACGAATTCAACGAAATCGCCGTATTACTTCAATCAAACGACTCGCTCGCCCAAAGCGAAGCTGAATTGAAGCAGCAGTTTCAGAACGTAGAAATCTTGAACTGGATGGAAATTTCTCCAGAAATTGGCCTAACGGTCTCTGTCGGCGACCAGATGGTCTATATTTTTATGGGCATCATTTTTGCTCGCACTGGCTTTTGGCATCGTAAATACCATGATGATGGCTGTTTTGGAAAGGACAAAAGAGATTGGAGTGCTGCTTGCATTGGGCATGAATAAAGTGAAAATATTCAGCATGATTCTTTTGGAGACGTTTTTCCTCGTCATGGCGGGTTGTCCAGTGGGTATTTTTCTTGCGTTGGCTACCATTGCCATCAGCCAACAAACGGGTATTACCCTCAAAGCACTGGAGAAAGTATCATCAAGTTTTGGGTATAGTCCCATCATCTACCCCTCTTTACAGTTCCGACAGTTCGAAACAATCATGGTTTTAGTAGTCATAACCGCCTTATTTTCGGCTTTGCTTCCTGCTCGTAGGGCCGTAAAATTAAAGCCCGCAGAATCCATTAAAAAATAATTGCCATGAGCGAAATTGTCATAGATGCCCACAATTTATCAAAAGTATATAACGAAAAAACCATTTCTGTATATGCTCTCAACAATGTTCACTTGCACATTGCACGAGGAGAATTTACGGCCATCAAAGGGCCTTCGGGTTCGGGAAAAACCACTTTGCTGAATATGATAGGTGGTCTCGATGTACCTTCCTCGGGTTTTGTGGAAATCAGCGGAACGAACATTACCTCGCTGAAAGGCAGCCAACTGATTGATTTTCGCTTACATAACATTGGTTTTGTATTCCAGTCTTACAACCTAATACCCGTACTCACTGCCAAAGAAAACATTGAGTTTATTATGTTGTTGCAAAATCGTCCTGCACAAGAACGAGACCAAAGAGTAACGGAATTGTTGAAACAAATTGGCTTGACAGATAAAGCCGATAAAAGACCAGGAGAACTGTCGGGAGGACAGCAACAGCGCGTTGCAGTGGCAAGGGCTTTGGCCCCCAAACCTCAATTTATTCTTGCCGATGAGCCTACCGCCAACCTTGACTCACAATCAGCGGCCAATTTACTTGACATGATGGCCAAACTCAACAAGGAAGAAAATATGACATTTGTGTTTTCGACACACGACCAACGGGTGATAGACCGGGCAAGACGCGTAATCACCTTAGAGGATGGCAAAATAGTAGCCGACACCTCCCCCACGGCCACCTTGCACAATGAACCCAAGAAATAAAAACAGGTATGTTTGGTCATAAGTACCTATTACTACTGGTTGTCAGCCTATCCTCCCTCAATCTTTTTGCCCAAGAAGATTCAGTGAAGCAGAAAAGGGTTTTTCTAAATGGTTATATCAAAGACCTCCAAAGTGTTTATATAGGCAATGACATTCATTCGCTTACTTCAGCCAACCTCATCCATAACCGATTGAATTTCAAATTCAGCATTTCTTCAAAAATAACAGGGCGGTTGGAAATCCGAAATCGTATTTTTTACGGAGATCAGATGAAACAATTTCCCGATTTTGGAAAAAGTATCAATCAATACAATGGCTTCTTCAACCTTTCAAAATTGTGGGTAAACGAAACGCCTCTGGTAGTTCATTCTGTCATTGACCGAGCTGTCATTCAGTACACCACCGAAAAATGGGACATAAAAATAGGAAGGCAACGCATCAATTGGGGGATTCATAACATTTGGAATCCCAACGACATTTTCAATGCTTACAATGTATTGGATTTTGACTACGAAGAGCGTACGGGCAACGATGCCTTACGAATACAACGTTTCTTTGAAGACAACACCTCCTTAGAGTTTGCCATCAAACCAGGCCGAAAAACTGACGAAACTATTTCAGCTTTGATGTACAAGTTCAACAAACACAACTACGACTTTCAGCTGATAAGTGGCGTTTATCGTTCAGATATTGTATTGGGGGGAGGTTGGGCAGGAAATATCAAAGATGCTGGTTTTAAGGGAGAAGTCAGTTATTTTCATCCTAAAAGAAATTCATTAGATACTACGGGGGTATTGAGTATTGCATTGATGAGCGACCGAACTTTCAAGAATAATTGGTACGGCTCTTTTGCCTTTTTGTACAACAGCAAACCCAGCGATATTTTATTGGGTGGTGGAAGTCTTTACAGCTCTACGCTATCCGCCAAATCGCTTTTTCCTTTTAAGTACAGTTTTCATCTTGCAGCACTTAAAACGCTGTCTCCCATTACTTCCCTCAACTTTTCGGTTATTTATTCTCGATTTTACAGCACAAGCTTTCGCTGCCAAGCAAGCAGGAACGTACAAAAGCATTGGGAGCTCTGTTTATCTAAGAGGCCGATGGAGTTTTTAAGGAGTCACTCAACTCCCTTTCCTACTTTGGCTCATAAATCCAAACATCTTTGGCAGCACTGAATTCGGACGTACCGATGGGGGTAGCCGTGGCGCGATAGCCCATCATAAACCCGACAATGTTGTTACGCCCCACTGCCGTTACACTCGCGCTACCTTCACCTGGGTAATCGGTTAAATAGCTCCAAGTATCTTTTTGGTCGTCATACAGCCACAAATCACGGTAGCCTTCGCCCGTTTTGGTGTTGTAGCCTAAGCCATACACCGCACTTTTGTTGATGGTGATGACTGCCCCCTTTTCACGATTCACAAAAGGCGTTTTTTTACGCTCTTGCCAACGTTTTGTGGTGGGGTCAAACATCCACAGACTGTTATCATCTTCCGACAACAGATAGCCTTTTTCCCCTACCGCAAACGGAAATAGCTTTTTGAGGTTTTTACGCGGAAATTCAGCCCCCTCGACCAACTCCCAACCCGAGGGGACAATGCGATTTTGATACCTCCAAAGACGGTATTGATTGCCCACTTCTAAGACGTACAAGTCTGGGAGATTAGTCCCAATGGCAAATTGCACCGTAGGCACATCGTCGCCAATATAGTCTTGAGCTACACCATCTCGGTAATCATCAAAGAATTTTTGATAGGTGTAAGTCGGAATGGGCTCAGGCACGTAATAATAGCCGCCTCCAAAAAAATACGTAGTTTGGTCCCCATAAGGCAGATAAATGGGGCTATAACGTGCAGGATAAGTGGTTGTTGAATTATTAGTGCTTGGACGCCATTGTGCTCCCTGAAAATCTCTCGAAAAATAAGTCCACTGCTGCCCCGTACTTTCTGAAACAAAATTGGTACGCGTAAAAACGGTCAGTTGATATCCTCCAAAACTACCGTAAAGCCAGCCATACGATAAAGGCTGACCTTCGTAAGGAATGTCTATGAGCCGTCGCCAATCGGGACTCAACATCACCGTTCGTTCATTGCTATACAAAACCGTTTCGCCCTTTTTAGTATAGAGTCGAAAATAATATCGCTGATTTGGTTTTAACCCTCCTATGGTAGCCGAAACCACCGCGGAGTTGCTACTGCTTTGTTGCAAAGCAGCTTGCTGATTGCTGATAGTAGGTTGCGATGAAGTACCATATACTACGCCTATTTCGCCATCAGTTATTGAGATTTCGCCTTGAATAGCCGCGTTGGTTTTGGCATAATCAGGCGTAACCGCCAATAGTTTCAGCGTAACCGTTGGCGGAATATCGTCGTTGATTTGAGCAGGCTCACAGGCAATTAATCCCCCCAATAGCAAAAAAATATACTTGTACGTCTTCATGTGTGTTGTTCTGGAAAAAATCACCAACCGCTTGGTTTGAAAGTAGTTGTTCCTGGAAAATTGATGGTGCAGCCTCCCGTAGGAATAAATACTTGGCTTGAAATGTCAATTCGCTGTCTTTGCGCCTCCGAAATCTCCGATACTATTAGTTTTTTGCGCGATACTGCCGATGCCCCAAAATATCCCAAAGCCAATTTATTAGGATTGTTTTTCAAGAAAATATTCCCCTCTACGGGGGCAGGAAGTGGGTCAAAAATGCTTCCCGTCCGCGTAAGTTGGTCGTTCATTCTTTTCCAAAACTGATACACTTCTCGGCTTATTGAAAATTGACTCACTTCAATCAACTGTGGGGTACTGGCGTAGGCAGGGCCATAAATCATCAATCTTTTTTGGATGTTGTTGCCATCAAAATCAACGTCGGTTTCGATGTCTATGTCATCTCTTTTGAAAAACTGCCAACATTGCTTATTTTCCATAATGCCCGACAGCGGATTCAACACGCCCGTTGCTTGCCTCATTCGGTAGCCGTAGGTCTGCCAACGGTAGTAATTGGGAGTGTTTTTAGGGTCTTTGGTATCCAAGAAAATATTAAAACCTACGCGTTGTTCACCACCGCCGTTTTCAGTAAACTCACCGTACAATTGCTCAATAGAGGGGACAGCAGCCAATTTTTCGGGTTTGGATTGATATACTTCACCGTTAGGTAGCTCAATGAACAGCGTATAAGTGCGGCCTACTTCTCCTCTGAACGACAAATCGGTGGTTTGGTACTTGCCTGGCTCTTCCAAAATTTGCTCGAACGTAGTAGTCTTGCCTTGGTCATTACTCAATACGACCCTCGCCCCACTTACCGCTTGGTCTTCATTGATACGATTAGATGCTTTATAAACACCTGTGTAAGTGAGCTTTACAGTATAGGGTGGGGCTTCATTAGTAATCATTCCGTCCACTACCAACACGGGTTGTTCTATCCGAATCGGCAAATCAATTTCACGAATACAAGAAGTAATAAATAAGGCGATAAGTAAGTAGTGAACAGCACGATACCTCTCTGTTTTTCCTCTGCGCCTTCGCGTCTCTGCGTGATTAATTTTGATGAATCTCATAGCTGTTTTAAAAATTATAGTTCCAAGAAATAGCAGGAACAACGCTCCCAAACACCGCCAACTGATAAGCCCGCGTAATGCGATTGAATCGTGCAAAATAAACCGAATAAGGGTTTTCGCGCCCATACACATTATACAGCGAAA
The DNA here is from genome assembly GCA_044228585.1 of Runella sp. Taxonomy (GTDB): domain Bacteria; phylum Bacteroidota; class Bacteroidia; order Cytophagales; family Spirosomataceae; genus Runella. The sequence continues at coordinate 16,572 of JBGAUP010000059.1, forward strand.
ACACCCACGAACTGTACCGCATTTGCTCTTTGTTTTGGCGCGTATTTTTGGTCAACGACCAGTCTAAACGATGATAATCGGGGATTCGGTCAGCGTTACGACGCGAGTAATTGATAAGCGGATAGCCACCTACACTGTAATTCCCGTCGGGATAAATAGCTGGTCTTCCTGAGTTGTAGGTAAAGTTAGCCGACATTGACCATCCGCGGGCTATGTTGTACGTGGCTGCTATATTGAGTGTGTGCGGTTTGTCATAATTAGCTGGGAACCAATTACCACGATTGATTTGCTCCAAAGGATATGGACTCAACGATTGCACAAACGCCCGTGCGTAGGTATAGTTGATTTGACCGTTCAAAGTCCCTTTGTTTTTCTTGGCACTCACTTCTACCCCATAAGCCAGCCCACGGGCGTTGATAATGGCGGTTTCGAGTTGGGAGTTGAGCAACAAAATCGCCCCATTTTTGGCTTCCAGTAACGCGCTAATGTCTTTGTAATACCCCTCCAACGAAAACTCGTAAGCATTGTCTTTCAGGTTGAGATAGTAGCCTGCAGCATATTGGTCGGCTACTTGTGGTGGCAAATAGTTGTCGCTTAGTTTCCAGAAATCGGCAGGCGAAATAGCCGTGGTATTGGTGATAAGATGCAAATACTGACGCGTACGATTATAACTCAATTTTATGGAATGCTTTTTACTCAAACCAATCCGCAACGATACCCTCGGCTCCCATCCGTTATATTTTTGGATTGACTCACCACTACCCAACTGCTTGGTTTCTGTCACAGTCTCAGGTGCGCGAGGGACATTGGCCTCGTATTGATACACCGTACGCGGGCCCACCAATTCAAAAGCTGCATAGCGTATTCCTCCCTGAATCGTCAGCCACGACAGCGGATTCCACTCTTCGCTCAAGTACGCGCTGTATTCATAAGCTTGCTCGTTGGGTACAGCGCGTGGGTTAATGTTACTTTCTTCGTCCACGCGAGTGCGGTAGCCTGGGGCTACATCATACCGAATCATGCTCGCGCCAGCCTCTACCTTATGGGCGAGAGATGGCGTAAATATCAAATTGGTTTTCAGCTCTTTGTGCGTAATACCTGATTGAAACTTAAAGCGATAAAACTCCTTTATACCTTCCATTTGAAAATCATAATTACTATAAATCGCCGCCGCATTGACCGCAAATTTCGGGTTTAGTTGTGCATTCCACTGCAAAGAGGCTGCTTTGGCATTCCAACTATAAACGGTATCGTCAGGAAACTTAAAATCGTCGTGATTAAGGTAGGTAGAAAGGGTTAGTTGTTGATTAGCACCAAGCTGATAGCGAAGTTTGGCGTTGAGGTCATAAAAGAAGGCTTGGCTGTTTTTGAGGCGGTCAGGAAAACGCTTAATCATCCAGTTGGGATAAGCAATGCGTCCACCCACCATAAAAGTGAGTTTTTTGCCCAAAGGTCCATCAGCCATGATTCTGGCACTGACATTACCAGCGCCTACTTGATAACGAATACGTTCTGAATTACCGTTTTTAAGGTTAATGTTCATCAACGACGACAACCGCCCACCGTATTGGGCAGGGATTCCTGCTTTATAAAGTGTCACATCTTGCACTACGTCGGTATTGACGTTGGTAAAAAAGCCCAACAAATGCGAAGTACTAAAAAGTGGCATCTCATCCAGCAATACCAAGTTTTGGTCGGTACGGCCTCCGCGAACGTTAAATCCAGCCGCCCCCTCTCCTACCGTCGAAACTCCTGGTTGAAGCAATAAGGCTTTGATGATGTCGGCTTCCCCAAAAACTACTGGAACACGCCGCAGACTCTTTGCATCCAGCTTTAGCGTACTCATTTCGATACTCGACACGTTGGCGTCTTCTTTACGCGTACGCACAGTGACTTCATCCAATTGCTTGAATTCTTCGACAAGTTCAAAATCATACTGCGTATCTTTTTTGGGTTCAAAATACCGCATTTTGGAGTAATAGCCCAGCGCAGATGCCCGAAGGTTAAATCCCGCAGAGGGTACCATCAAAACATATTTACCAGTACTGTCGGTGGTACTGCCTACGTTGGTATTAAGCATTTGTACCGTCGCCCCTACGATAGGCTGGCGGGTGGTCTTATTGACAACTTGACCCGATAAGCGAAACTGGCCAAAAGTAGTAACAGAAAATAAAAAAAAACAAAAAAAACAGTGAGTAAAAGGGTGTTTCATGCTGTTGATGATGCTTTAGAACAAACGTTCTTTCAGTTCAAAAGTAAATGTTTTGTAAAATCTTTGGGATTATTTTAGAATTAAAAAAAATAGGAAATTGGCATACGAGTGTAAATAGCCCTAACTTCGCGTTAGTATCACCCATTTTAACGATGACTAAATTTTATATCAAACACGTACTTTCTTTGGTTTTTGTAGCTACCGCTACCGTTTTATTGTTTTCGTGTGGAAAAAACGGCGAGCAAACCTCCGAACAACAAAAAGCACAAAGTGATAGTATTAAACCCATTACAGAACCCGTCGTAAGTACCAATCAATCCGAGTTGTTACGAACTATTATTGCTCCACAAGGTGGCGATTTTAGGGGATTCAAATTTGGTGATCCGTTAAGTAAAATCAAAGCCGAAGAGAAATTTGAGCTTTTTGAAGACAGTACCGACCACGTGGGATTTACTTACGAAACCGAAAATTTTGAAGCCATTGATATCCTTTATTATTTAGATAAAAATCAGGCTCTTAACAGCATAAGAGTAGATGTGTATCTCAATGACGCCAAGGCAGTTTGACACCTATCTATCGGGAAAATATACCCTTGCAAAAAAAGAAGCTAAGTCCACCACTTGGCGCGGAAAAGGGAATATTTCCGCTGCTTTGGAAGATGTCAGCAAAGGTAAAGATTACGGTTTAAGGCTCAGCATCGGCCCTCAAGGCAGTGCTGCATTGACAAAATCAAAGCCTAAACCAACTCTTTTCTAACTTCAGACCCCTAAACATGTATGCACGTCGTCATTATCGGTAACGGAATTGCGGGGATTACTGCGGCAAGGCACATTCGTAAGCAAAGCGATTGTCGCATCACAGTCATCTCCAAAGAAACCGACTTTTTCTTCTCCCGCACCGCGCTGATGTACGTCTATATGGGCCATCTCAAGTTTGAGCATACCCAGCCCTACGAAAGTTGGTTTTGGCAAAAAAACCGCATTGACCTTGTCCGCGGAACCGTCCAAAATATTGATTTTGAACAAAAAACAATCCATCTTTCTACCGATAGCAAAACGGTTGTTTACCAACCTACTTTCCTCGAACGTCTCACGAAGGTAGCTCGCAAGCAAGTCTCTTCGCCTTCTCCTATCCAAACACTCAGCTACGACAAGCTCATTTTGGCTACGGGTTCTGTACCTCGCATGGGCAATTGGCCCGGACAAACATTAGAAGGCGTACAAGGCTTGTACAGTTATCAAGATTTGCAGGCATTGGAACTAAGTTCTGACCGATTAAAGCGAGCCGTGATTGTAGGTGGGGGGTTGATTGGCGTAGAGTTGGCCGAAATGCTCCATTCGCGCCACATCGCAGTAACGATGCTCATCCGTGAACAAAGCTACTGGAACAACGTACTCCCCACCGAAGAGTCGGCATTAGTAACGCAACACCTCCAAAAACGTGGTATTAATTTACGTTTTGGAACGGAATTACAAGAAATACACGGAAAAACTCATGTAGAAGCAGCCACCACTACTGCCAACGAACACATTGAATGTCAGCTCGTTGGAGTCACTATTGGGGTGACACCGAATGTGGGCTTTCTTCAAAACTCAGCCCTCGAACTTCACAGAGGAATCTTGGTCAACGAATATTTAGAAACCAACCTGCCCGATGTGTATGCCGTTGGAGACTGCGTAGAACACCGCCAACCCAAAGAGGCACGTAAATCCATTGAACAAATTTGGTACACGGGGCGCATCATGGGTGAAACGGTAGCCCAAACTATTTGCGGAAATCGCACGGCTTATCAACCCGGCGTGTTTTTTAATTCTGCCAAGTTTTTTGACCTTGAATATCAAACTTATGGCGATGTCCCTCCCCAACTTCCCGAGGAAATTCAAACGTTTTATTGGCAACACGCCACGAAAGAAATAGCCCTACGTATCAACTACCGCACTGATAATAAAGCTGTAACGGGGTTCAACGCCTTGGGAATGAGACTAAGACATGCCGTGTGCGACAACTGGATTCGAGAAAAACGCCCATTTGATTACGTACTCAAGCATTTCAAAGAAGCCAACTTCGACCCTGAGTTTTTTGAAGTGCCAATGATAGGATATGGAAAGTAAATTCTCTCGCAATGGGCATTCTGATTTTGTAGAGGTTCTTACCAAGCGGTGTCCCTTGTTGTGGGTATTCAAGAAGGTTTTCCAACAGGTTTTGATAATCTGATTTGAGAGAAGCATACTTTTTTGAAAGTTTTTTTAGCTCTTTCTCAAATTCGGGAAGGGCGTCTATTTTAAAGTTCATCTAATAAATCAAACGCATTTTTAAGTTTCACTTCTCCTTTAATTGCTTGGTTGAGTTGTTCTACTCTTCCTTCAAGAGAATCAAGGAACTCCTGCTTGCGGCGTTTTTTTACATCTTTCTCCCGCAATTCGTTCTTTATTTTCATCCGATTTAAGACCGATTGCACAAAAAGCAATTCTTCTTCATTTCTTGGCTTGACGATCAGTTCCATAAAAATTCGTTTTTTTACCAAAAATAGGGATTATTCGACAATTTTCAACCCTTTTTTCTATCTCGCAAAGGCGAAGTAAGACAAAAACAAGGAAGGGATAAATAGAGAATCGAACAATGAGTCATCCTCCTGTTTTTATCGCATAAAAATCACCAAAGCTCCCAGCAAGGTTAACCCTAAAATCACGCGTCGGTAATTATGGTCTTGGATGATTGAAACCACTTTGATGCCTACAAAAAAACCCAACACTAACGAAGGAAAGAGAAGCAGATTGAGCTGAAGTGTATCTAAGGTGACATTGTGCCAAACAAACACTTGAAACGGCAGTTTGAATAGATTTATCACTAAAAACAACCAAGCGGCTGTACCAATCAAGTCGTTTTTAGAGAGGCGGAGTGCCAAAAAATAAATGGTAGAAAGCGGCCCCGCTAAGTTGCCCAACATGGTAGTGAACCCCGTGGCAATGCCCATAAAGGCCGCAAACCACTTGCTGCTGGGGATAGGAGCCGATTTACGGTATTCGAGCCAGCCCATCACCCCAACGATAAGTAAGATAATAGAAGCCATAATTTTCTTAAAAACAGCTTCTTCCAATAAATTTCCTACATAAACTCCCGACAGCACGCCCAAAATAATCCAAGGCAAAAGTTGCCAAAAATGTGCCCATTGAGCGTGGCGATTGTAGTACAAAACGGCCAAAATGTCGGCAACGCAGAGCATCGGTAAGACTACTCCCGTGGAGGCTTTCCCTCCAAATACCAATGCCATGATAGTAACGTTGAGCATTTCGACACCTTTGAGACCTGCTTTGGCCAGGCCAATGATAAACGCTCCCAGAAAAACTAAAGCCCAAAGTTGCCACGTAAATGCTGAAGTAATGCTCATTGTGTTAGTTACTTATTCGTCGGCGTGGCGGGATGCCACAGACGCTTTGCCACCGAAATCATCAGGACTGATAGTAAACAAATTCCTGCAATAAAGACAAAAATAGGGGCAGTATTACCCGTTTTGTCAATAAAGTTGTTTAGTTGAATTTCAAGTATCTTTATCATAAAAAAACCTATGAATAAGTTACCTGTGAATGTTTCAGAATCAGATTTTGAGACTTACATTTTACCACACTTGACCCATAAAATTGGTCATAATCGTTTGAAAGTAAGTTACCATTATATTTTCAATACGATTTTACATGTATTGAAATCTGGCTGTTCATGGAGAACATTAAAGCCTGACAATCAATTGGTTACTTGGCAAAATATTTATTATCATTATGCTAAATGGAGCAAAGATGACAGTTTTAAACGACTATTTGAATCTTCAACTTCAATTATTTCTGATAAATTAGCTCTTGAATGTTTACAATTAGATGGCACTCACACTCCGTCAAAAAAAGGGGTGAAAATGTTAAATGGCAACGGCGCAAAAGAGCAAAAACCGTGAATAATTTGGTCATTTGTGATAATAAGTACAACATTTTAGCCATTTCAGATTGTATTGATGGTAATCATCATGATAATTTTGAAATCATTGAGAATGTCAAAAAAATGCTTCAATCACTTGATGAACAGCTTATTGACTATAATATGTCTCATCTTAATGCCGATTCTGGATTTGATGTCTCTGCATTCATTGAGTTCATTGAAAAGCATAAAATTGTAGCTAACATCAAGCAAAACAAGCGAAATACTAAGAAAATCATGCCCGAATATCGATACATGAGCGATTATATTTATGCTTTTAGATTTAAAATAGAGGTGGTTTTTGCTTGGTTAGATACTTATAAAAGAATCCTTGTACGCTTTGAACAGTTAGCTAAAAACTTTAAAGCATGGCTAGTAATGGCTTCGGCAATGATTAATTTTAGACATACTTTCAACTAAACAACTTCAATAATATACCCAAATAAGGTTCGTAAGGCCGCAAAAGCATGCTTGCATGTTCATCAATCCCACGCCCGTTCCTGTATAGGTTTGTCCAACATTTCGGGACTGAGTGCCCAAAAGCAAGACTTGGTAAGTACAAAAGCTAGCTGAAAGCATCAAGACGCCCCCAATGAGTAAACTGTGGGTGGGAGTAATGAAAACAAACAGCAAGAAATAAACGCACTGACAGCCATTCCAAAACGAATGGCACGGATTCGATACCTTTGAAAAAAGTGTCAGACAATAATCCAAATGAAAGCGCCCCAAATGCCATGCCGACGGGTAGCAATAAAAACGTCACCCAAAGGTTGGCGGGGTTTTCTTTCCACGTTTTTGCCCCAAATAATGGACGGGTACCCAAAAAATAAGGCCGTAGCGAGCCATACTTTCAAAACCTAATGCCAACGAAGTAAATAGGAAATAGCGGTGAGAAAGCACCACTTTATAGCGACTCCACCAGCCCTCTTGGGTAGGATTTTCAGTAGATGAGGTAGTTTCGGTAGAGAAACCTGCTTTGGCAGGGGTATCTCGGGCGAAGATTAGAAAGATGGTAGCGGCAACAAAAAGTAGCAAAACAGGCAAGCGAAAAAGCATCCGCCACTCCATGCCTTGTTGAAGTAAGATAATCGAAAGCAAGTACGTGACGGCGGATGAAAAGCCTGCGGCCATCGTGTAAAACCCGAAGGCTTTTCCTAACTCAGCTTTACTCCACCAATTGCTGATAAGTTTGCTGCCAGGTGCCCACGCCATTGACTGAAAATAGCCATTGAGCGCCCATAAAATCAGGATAACAGTGATGGAATGGCTGTAACTAATAGCGATGTTGGTCAATACGGATAAGTAAGCGCCCGCCGTTACCATGAACCGAGCACTGACACGGTCGGCCAAGTTTCCATTGATAAATTGCCCGAAGGCATACCCCAAAAGCATCGCAAAACTCACCCAGCCGATGAAGGTGTAGGGGACGTTTAAAGAAGCGGCCATACCTTTGGCAGCCCACCCGAAGTTGTGCCGACCTGTGTAAAAAAACAAGTAACATAACATGGTTACCAATAGCATTTTCCACTGTTGGCTCCGAAACGATTGGTTCATGAAAAGGGCAGGTTAAGGTTAGTCAATACGAATCCCGACGCGGAGGGGTTTGTG
>JBGAUP010000452.1:0-2863 GCA_044228585.1 Runella sp.
CGACGACGATTTTCGGGGTCTAAATATTTCAGTTTTACGTTCAAAATAGCGGCTTGAATCTCATCCAAGCGGCTGTTGGTTCCTACATAGTCGTTGTAATATTTAATGGTAGAACCGTAATTTCTTAAACTCGCAATCTTACGGGCCAATTCGGCATCGTTGGTATTTACCGCTCCCGCATCTCCAAACGCCCCAAGATTTTTAGTAGGATAAAAACTAAAAGCTGCCGCATCTGACAAATTTCCCGATTTGAAACCGAGATAAGTAGCCCCGTGGGCTTGCGCGGCATCTTCTACTACTTTGAGGCTATGTTTGCGAGCTATATCCCAAATGGGTTTCATATCGCAGCATTTTCCGTAGAGGTGTACGGCCAGAATTGCTTTGGTACGAGAAGTTATTTTACGTTCAATTTTGCGCGGGTCAAGATTAAAGGTTTTCAAATCGGGTTCTACCCATACGGGTTTCAGACCCAAACCTGTCACTGATAAAATAGAAGCTATGTAAGTATTGGCAGGTACAATTACTTCACTACCTGCTGGAAAATCAAAAGCTTTAAAAATTAGTTCAAGGGCATTAAGACCATTGGCTACGCCAACGCAATGCGAAGTACCACAATAAGCCGCCCAATTTTGTTCAAAAGTAGCAACTTCTTTCCCCAGCACATACCATCCTGACTCCGCCACTCGACGCATGGCCTCCGCAATTTCAGCTTGATATGGCTGATTCGTACGTTTTAAGTCGAGGTGTAAAATCATGGTTTTTCAAAAAAATAGTCACTTTTGTCGTAATACTCATTGGACATCACCAACAATATAGCATCGGCCGTAAACTGATCCATAATGTGCCAATCACCAGGATGTAGTATAAGTGCTTGGGTAGGTTTGTCAAGAATAAAAGTATCCTCTCGCTGATCGTGGGTCACACGAACCCGACAACTGCCTGCCACCGCCACAAGCACATTCCACGCTTTTTTGTGTCCGTGTTTTGCTCTTTCTTGGTCAGCGGCAACTCCGTAGATATAAAATATTCGTTTTATATCCCCAGGTAATATTTTCTCAAAAACAGTTAAGCGACCTTCTTCGGTGCCGAAGGTACTTAATTCAATCAATTGGGGCATACAAGGGTAAAGTAACGCTGTTAGATTAAAAAGTGATTAAAATTCCCCTTAAAGAAAATAAAAAAATTTGAAACTACATTCCTGTTGCCTGCTCTTTTCGTTTTTTTCAGTCTTAAAAAGCATTATTTGAAAGACTAAAAGCTTGGTTACATTCATCCTACAGACACAAAAAAGGGGCAATCCCGCCCCCCTTTTTTGTGTGTCCATTTTTAAACTCGATTAGGGTCTGGATGCACCCAAGGTGCCCGATACGGCCGAACAAGGAGGCTGTTGGCTTCACGGTCGGCCACAATTTCGCGTTTTTTGGGGTCATAAACAATAGGACGTCCTAACTGCATTGATAAATTGGCCAAAATACAGCTCGCCGTAGAAATATGCCCTTCTTCAATATCGGCTACGGGACGGCTGTTGTTGTCGATAGCCGATAAGAAATCAAGCATGTGCAATCGTGTAGCGGGAGCTGCATTCAACTCTATGCGCTCTTCGGTATTATCCTCAGGATATTTTTCTTTTTCATACACCACATCTTTGTGAATTTTTTCGCCTTTTCCCTGCGGAATAAAATCGTATTGCATGGTACTGGCCCACAGCGTGCCTTTTTCGCCATAAAGGGTAAACGACCACGGATAATCTGGGTTGTTTGGCGTTCCCCATGTCCGGTGTTGCCAAACACAGTTTAATTCATCATACTCGAATATAGCCGATTGCGTGTCCGCAATGTTGGATTTTCCGTCTTTCTGAACATAAATGCCACCCGTAGAAGTAATGCGTTTGGGCCATCCCAATTTCAGCATCCAACGTACGGTATCAAACATGTGCACGCACATATCGCCCATGATGCCGTTACCGTATTCATTAAAAGTACGCCACCAACGGATATGAGGGAGTCCGTCGTAGGGGCGCATAGGCGCGGGTCCTGTCCACATTTCATAATCCAAAAAGTCAGGGACGGGCTGAACGGGTGGATTCCCGTTGTTACGCATGTGGAAATAACAACACATTTCTACGTGTGATATTTTACCGAGTAAACCCGCATCCACAATATTCTTTTTGGCGTCAATTAAGTGCGGTGTACTTTTGCGCTGCGTTCCTACTTGCACTACCTTGTTGTATTTGCGAGCGGCAGCCACCATCGCTTCTCCTTCCATCACATCCACGCTAATGGGTTTTTGAACATATACGTGTGCCCCTGCTTTTACGGCATCAATGGCCTGCATAGCATGCCAATGGTCTGGTGTGCCAATGAGCACAATATCCATCTCATTTTCAGCCAGCATTTTACGATAATCACCGTATAAACGCGGAGTTTTACCCGATTTTTGGCGTTGGCTAACGAGTTTCCCTGCCCCCGCCAACATATTTTTATCCACATCGCAGAGGGCTACTACTTCGACTGGAGCTACCTGAATCAATCGAAATAAATCACTTTTACCGTACCACCCCGTGCCAATGAGACCCACCCGGAGCGTTTTTGTGGGATTGATAATATCCATTCCTCTGGCTCCTAAGGTCGAAAGAGCAAGCGAAGCTGACGCTCCTTGAAGAAAATGACGACGGTTGATGTTGAAACTATTCATTGTTCAAAAAGTCGGTTTTAGGAATCTGTTTGGCTTTGTTGCAACGGTGATATATTTTAGAGCCTCGCTACTTGCGAGGTTATTTTATGCCGCCTTATATGCGACAGGCATTCCTTGCCTTCGATAGGTATTTAAGATGTGGCATTTTATGTTTACTTCGGTTTTTTGA
>JBGAUP010000060.1:0-23135 GCA_044228585.1 Runella sp.
CCAACATCCCCACCAAATAAGGCATGATTTTGACCGAGGTTTCAAAGCCTACTTTAGCGCCCTCAATAAACGTATCAAAAATATTCACTTTGCGCAGTAATGCCCCTACCAAAAAAGCCACCACGATTATCATCAAAATCAAGCTACCCGTAATCTTTGAAAAAGTTTCTAAGCCTTCCTTAGACAATCCTGACAGGTACCAAAGCAGTAGTCCTATTCCCAGTGTAATGCCGCCCAGCCACCCAATGACGATGCGATTGAAAAGGTTGATTCGTTGATACGTACCCACAATCAAAATACTCACTAAGGTAGTCACGTAAGTGCCTATCAAACAAGGAATAAAAATATCGGAGGGGTCTTGTGCGCCCAAAATCGCCCGCTGCGCCATGATGGACAAGGGAATAATCGTCAAGCCCGAGGTGTGCAAAACCAAAAACATGATTTGGGCATTAGAGGCGGTATCTTTGGAAGGATTAAGTTCTTGCAAACTCTGCATGGCTTTCAGGCCAAAAGGCGTAGCGGCGTTGTCCAAGCCCAGCATATTGGCCGAAAAATTCATAATCATCTGCCCGTTAGCAGGGTGATTTTTAGGAACTTCGGGAAATAGTTTGTTGAAAAAAGGCCCAATGATACGCGCCATAAAATTGATAGCTCCTGCTTTTTCACCGATGTTGAGCAAACCCAGAAAAAACGTCATTACCCCTGCCAGCGGAAGCGCTATGTCCACTACTGCCACTTTGGCCGAGTCAAACATCCCTTCGACAATGAGCTTGAAAATTTCGGTATCACCCAAAAAAATGAGTTTGAGGAGAGCTACCGTAAATGCGACTACGAAGAAAGCCGCCCAGATGTAATTAAGAGCCATATCGAGAAGGTCAGGTCTAAGAAATCTAAAAATAGCAAAAATTAGCCTTTCCCTACCATTTTTTTGACAAAACCGTAGGTATGTATCAATCCCAACCAGGATTTTCGCTTGATAATATCATAACCATACGCCAAATTCATAGCTGGACTAAATTTGATTGGGCCAAAATTTTCAGTGATGTACTTTTCGGCGTTTTTCTCCGCATTCCAGTAGGTCTCTGAGCTTGAATTGGCTTTGGTTCCGCTACCTGTGGTATCAAAAGCAGCATGACGCGTATAATCTTCGAGCGTTAGGTGTCGAAACGTGTATCCTCGTTTGTACATGTCGTGCGACCACACCGTAGCCGTGTCCACTCCATTCCAACCTCCTCCGTAGCAACCAATATCACCTTTCGGCAAAGTCTCCTTTCGGTATTTTTCTACATCAATCATCGCACAATATTCATTCAGTCGGCATTCAGGTAATATGTGCGTACGACCGTTTCTGATTACTTTCAACTGAATATCGCGACGCGGCGTAGCGTATTTTTCGGCCAACGCAATGGCTTCTTCTTGCGTAGGAACATAGTCCTCAAATTTATGTGAATGACACTTGTTGCCCCAATCGGGGCCAGCTGGACAGCTCCAACATTGGCCAATGGAACCCACTCCTGCCAAGTTTTCTGGGCCACTTTCAAACGTTTTCAGCATTTCTCCAATCATGTCACCGTAAAAAAGCATGTCATTGTGCATCACTACCAAATACTTTTTATCGGTCATTTCCAAAGGATACTGATACATGATACTCTGCCGAAAGCGGGTATCTACTTTGGCACGTTCATAATCTTTTACCCCCAAGCCTAAAAAGTGGTGCGGATATTGTATGACTAACTTTACGCTGGGGTCGTTGCGGAAATAATCAATGATTTTGAAGATACCTACGTAATCGTTGTGAGGTTGAAGGCGTTCACGCGAGAGATAAATTTTATCAACGTGCTGACCGCTGTACTTCATCAAGGTTTTTATTGTCACAATTGCCTGATAAGGCTTACCGTAAAAGGCAATACTGACATCTACTTTTTTACTCATTCGTAGGGCGTTATGCGTTAGCGGTTAGACCGTCTAATCGTTGTTTTTAATAAGTACCTGTAAAAATTAGGATTCAAAATTACGACGAGACGGTGATTTTGCCAAAGTAACTTGATTTTTCGTAACTTTGCCTACGTTATTTAAACATGAACTCCCTTGAAAGAATACGGAAGCAACGTCCAAAAATTAGCTGACTATCTCGTATCCATTCCCGACCGAGAGAAGCGTACCCTCCAAGCCCACATTTTGGTCGAATTGATGCGTCAGATTCACCCCAATATGCGCGATGGCCAAGATTATTCCCAAAAACTCTGGGATGATCTCTACATTATGACTAATTTCAAGCTGGACGTGGACAGTCCCTTTGCTCCCCCTTCAGCCGAAGCAGTCGGTAAAAAGCCGTTACAAGTTCCCTATAATCAATCATTTATTCGATACAAACAGTACGGAAAAAACCTACTTTTACTCGTTGAAAAAGCCGTAAATTGTAGCGATAGAGAAGAAAAACTGGCTTTTATATCGTATTTGATTCGTCAAATGCGCACTTTTTACAATACTTGGAATAAAGATAATCCCGACGATAATGTGGTTTTTGCCCAGTTGGATGAAATCTCACAAGGACGGCTCAAAGAAGAGTTAGCCCACCTACGGCAAAATGGATTGGTAGAATCTACCCCGCGCGACAAAGGCACGAATGTAGAGCGTTATCAAAGAAATCTCCAAAGCAGCAACCGTGGAAATTTCCAAAACAACAACCGCGACCGCAACAACAATCGTAACCGCGACAATAACCGAAATCGTGACCGCGATAAGTTTCGTAACAATAAAAATAATCGAAGACGATAAATATCCTGATAAAGGCTGGAAATCTTTAAAATATTTGCCGGCCAATATTCACTCATTGATTTATGCAAATCCTGAAAAGCAAACGCCTCGAACACCTACGATATGATATTCGTGGCCCCGTTTACGAAAAAGCCTTAGAACTTGAAAGTCAAGGGTATAAAATCATTAATTTGAACATCGGTAATCCTGCCCCTTTTGGATTTGATGCTCCCGATGAAATCATTCATGATATTATTCTCAACATTCGTAACGCCCAAGGTTACGTTGACTCACGGGGTCTGTTTGCCGCCCGCAAGGCTGTGATGCACTATACCCAAACCCAAGGCATCAAAGGCGTAGAAATCAACGACGTTTACATCGGCAACGGCGTAAGTGAGCTAATTGTAATGGCTATGCAAGCCCTGCTCAACGAAGGGGACGAAATCTTAGTACCATCCCCCGATTATCCACTTTGGACAACCTCAGTGGCACTAAGTGGCGGAAAACCAGTACATTATATCTGCGATGAGCAAAGCGATTGGAATCCCGATTTGGACGATTTGGAAAGTAAAATCACCCCTCGTACCAAAGGGATTGTGATGATTAACCCCAACAACCCTACGGGGGCGGTGTATGAAAAAGAAGTAGTGCAGAGAATGGCCGAAATCGCCGAACGCCATCGTCTCATTTTGTTTTCGGACGAAATTTATGATAAAATTCTCTACGATGACGCAGTACACTACCCCGTCGCCACCATGGTACACGAGACCCTGTGCGTTACTTTCGGAGGACTTTCCAAAAACTACCGTTCGGCAGGTTTTCGGGGAGGATGGTTGATACTGAGCGGCTCTAAACACAAAGCGAAATCGTACATTGAAGGCTTGACATTTTTGGCAAGTATGCGTTTATGCGCCAACGTTCCCACCCAATATGCCATTCAAACGGCCTTGGGCGGTTATCAAAGCATCAAAGACTTGGTACTACCATCGGGCAGATTACACAAACAACGAGACTTGGTCTATGAGCGTCTTACTGCCATTCCAGGCATTAGTTGTGTCAAACCCAAAGGTTCTTTGTACGTATTTCCTAAAATAGACCTGCGTAAGTTTGACTTCAAAAATGATGAAGATTTTGTATTCCGACTCCTTGACGAGCAAAAGGTACTAACTCACGATTGCGATGAACCGAATTGAACAATTTTTGGAAAATAGTCGCATTCACGCATCAAGCACAGTCGAAGAATATTTGGTGTAAGTGACCCGTACTGAACAAGTCTGACCGCAGGTCTGACGTGACGCGTAACTCGACGGGTGAAGTCTGACCACAGGTCTGACGCATAATGCGAAAAGCAACTTCATTGAGCAGGACAGACCTTGCAGGCGGTTTAATTCGTTTTCAAGCGAAAGTACCAATTAGAAAGTTTCTAAAACAAAAGCGGCAATTTCGGGAACGGAATTGCCGCTTTTGTTTTATGTTGATCCAATTCTAAAAGAGAGAATGTCCCTCCCCCACCGTTCTTCCAAGTTTTTATCCGTTTTGGCATTAAAATCTTCTTTGTCTTTGCTTTATCAAAGAAGTATTCCATCTGTTTCGCTTATTCACAATTTCTTCACAAACCCTGCTGCCATCATCTGCTGATTTATGCAGAATTTTGACACCTAAACCAATGATTGTTATGACACACCTCAACCGATTTTCATTACTGATTGCATTGGCAATCATGGCAGGATTGACTGCCTGTCAGCGGCAAAGCCAAACCACCCCGCCCGACGCTAAAATCTACCAAGAACTTGCCTCGAAGCGCATCAAATTATCAAACGGTTGGTCGTTGACCCCTGCGGGGCAAAAAAGCCTAAACCTCAACGATTTACCGCTGAACCTAATCACTTCAGCTTCGGGAAAATACGCTGCTGTGACCAACAACGGCCAAAGTATCCAAAGCATTACCCTCATAGATGCCGCTTCGGAACAAATCCTCGACGACGTTAAAGTAGCCAAAGCCTACTACGGCCTCACTTTTAGCACCGATGAACAAACTCTCTACGCTTCGGGTGGGAACGACAATAAAATCCTGATTTACAAAATCATAGACAACAAACTGAAAGCCGACGGCGAAATTGTTTTGGGGAAACCTTGGCCTGAAAAAATAGGACCCGTAGGTTTGTGCATAGACGATGCCCAACAAAAACTATTTGTTGTCACCAAAGAAAACAACTCACTGTATGTCTGCGACTTAAAAGAACGGAAAGTCCTCAAAAACAGTTTGTGAGCCTGTGGGAAGGGAGTGCTGTGCGCATTTTGGATGCCGCAACCCTCCAAACCATCGCCGACATCAAAACCGCCAAAAACCCCAACGACTTGCTCCAAACCCGCGACGGAAAGTATCTTTACGTCGCTTGTGGCAACGACAACTCGGTGATGATGATTGATTTGACCAAACGCCAAGTGGTCGAAACCCTCACGGCCTCGCTCTACCCTAATGCGCCCATTGGCAGCACGCCCAACGCCCTCGCCCTCACGCCCGACGAGTCTAAGTTGCTCATTGCCAATGCCGACAACAATTGTTTGGCGGTGTTTGATGTTGCGGAGAAAGGCCGCAGTCGCTCGTTGGGTTTCATTCCTACGGGTTGGTATCCTACCTCTATCAAAGTAGTGAAAAATCGTATTTGGGTGACCAACGGAAAAGGATTTTCCTCGGCAGCCAATCCCAAAGGTCCCAATCCCAACCGCTCAAAATCGCCCCAATTCAAAGGAGCCAACCCCGAAGCCAACAAAGATGAGCCGCAGTACATTGGAGGTTTGTTTAAAGGCACACTTTCTATGATAAATTTTCCCGAAGAAGCCACTTTGGGCGCCTATTCAAAGTTAGTGTATGAAAACTCACCCTACACCAAAGAAAAAGAAATGCTGGCCGAAGGCGAAGCGGGCAACCCTATTCCGATGAAAGTGGGTGGGACTTCTCCCATCAAATACGTGTTTTACATCATCAAAGAAAACCGTACTTACGACCAAGTTTTGGGTGATGTGAAAGAAGGAAATGGCGATGCCTCGCTGTGTTTATTTCCCGAAAAAGTCACGCCCAACCAACACGCTTTGGCCAAAGAATTTGTACTACTCGACAACTTTTATGTGGATGCCGAGGTAAGTGCCGACGGCCACAACTGGTCATCGGCAGCGTATGCCAACGACTACGTCGAAAAAAACTGGGTCACGAGCTACGGCGGACGTGGGGGTACGTACGATTATGAAGGACAAAAAACCATTGCTCACCCCCGCGACGGTTTCATCTGGGACCATGCCAAACGTGCCAACGTCAGCTACCGAAGTTACGGCTGGTTTGTGGATGACAAACCCAGCATCCCCGTTTTGGAAGGCCACTATTGTGCTGGTTTCAAAGGCTATAACCTTGGCTACAAGGACATTGACCGCGAAAAAGCTTGGGAAAAAGATTTTGACGAATTGGTAAAAAACAACGCCGTACCGCGCCTAAACACCATCCGATTGGGCAATGACCACACCTCGGGCGCAAGAGTGGGGCTACCTACGCCCGATGCCGCCGTCGCTGATAACGACTTGGCCGTGGGGCGGTTGGTCGAACATCTTTCTCAAAGCCCGATTTGGAAAGAATCGGTCGTTTTTATTTTGGAAGACGATGCCCAAAACGGTCCCGACCACGTGGACGCGCACCGCTCCATTGCCTTTGTGGCAGGCGGGTACGTCAAGCGTGGGTTTGTAGATCATACCATGTATTCTACTTCGGGGATGTTGCGCACGATGGAACTGATATTGGGACTCAAACCCATGAGCCAATACGACGCCGCCGCAACCCCGATGTGGCGTTGTTTTCAGAATACACCCAATACCAAGCCTTTTGTAGCACGGGAGGCAGGCGTTGATTTGAACGAAAAGAATATCGCTAATAATTTCAACCACCGACGCACACTCAAATTTGACCTCTCAAAACCCGATGCCATTGACGACCTGATTTTCAGTGAAATCGTATGGCAGACCGTACGAGGCGAACATTCCAAAATGCCCGCCCCCGTGCGCGGAGCTTTTGTACGACTGACCAAAAAAGAAGAAGGGGACGACGACGATGATTAGAAGGTAAAAGAAATCCCTCGTTTGCAAGGGATGGCATTTTCATAAAAACCTTGGCTCCTCCAATAGCACACTGATGACACTGATGCAACCGCAACGGCGGATCGTAGATTTTCGCAGAACCATCAAACAAAAAATCAGCGTAAATCCGTACAATCTGTGTCATCGGTGTGCGAATATTTTTTTATTGGTTTGGTGGCTAAGTTTTCAGGTCAGACTGTCGTCAGGCCAATGTTACCCCTTCATAATCAACTCGTAAGCCGTTTCCAACAGTTCTTCTTTGTCCAACAAACTCAAAGAAAGCGGCAATTGTGCCAGCCCAATCAACCGCCGCATGATTTCAACGCCCGTAAATTGATCTACTAATTGGGGGTTTTTGATGTCGCCGTAGGCTTGGAATACCTTTCTGATGAGGTCGTCGCTTTGTTTTGCCATCATCAAATGCGCCACCATCACGCCTAAGTCAAACTCCGCAGGGCCATAGAAACAAAATTCGGGGTCAATGACTTTCACCCCATTGGCGGTTTTTAGCCAGCTACTTGGGTAAAAATCTCCGTGCAGTAAACAATGACCATCAGAAAGATATACTTGCCCCAAGTCAGCTACTACTTTTTTCAAACCGCCATCCACTTTGTAGGCCATCGAAATCATCTGCAAACCTTGGTGAACGGTGTCTAAATCAAAACCATTGTTTTCCAAAAGAGGATAATTGAAAATGTGTTCGTGGTTGAGTACCCGCATTTCGCGGTTGGCAAAAGCTGCATCGGGCGTTTCTTGCCACGTCAACTCGTGAAGTTGGGCGATGAAATGCGTCAGGGCTTCTACTTCTGACAAGCTTAGTTGTTGGTGGGGTTGGTACAAACAAGTATAATCGTTCGACGTCCCCAAATCTTCTAACACCAAAATGTTTTCTTCCTCATCCAAGCCTATCAGCTCAGGCATCAGACTACTGAGGCTGGCCAAGGGCTGGATTTTTTGATAAAACCGCCCTTCCATGACCGCCCGCTCGGCAGGAGCCGCTATTTGTGGGTATTTCTCTACGTAAGGACGCGCTTGTTTTACAATCAGCGTACGGTCGTGGGTATGTACCCGCAAGGTATAATTCATATTTCCTTCCCCCGGTTTTTCGAGGTTCAGAATAGGCTCGTACTCTTTGAGCCAATGTTTGCTTTGTAGGTAATCTTCGAGTCTTTGGGGTTGATGAATGTCTAAGTGCATAAATGAAATGATGAATAGAGTAATGCCATAAAAACAGCAAAATACACTGACTAATGATGTGTATCTCAGCTACCGAAGCCCGAAATTAGGACTAAATACGCAATTTTAAACGTAAAAATTGTTTGCACCAATCAACTCCCCTTTGCTTATTTGCAGCCCCAATTTATTCATTGACCTATTTACTCATGACCGCGTCCCAATTTATTGCTCCTATTGTCGGAGTCAGCGAGCGCCAAGCGCACAACACCATTACCCTTTTCGACGAAGGTGCCACCGTACCGTTTATTGCCCGTTATCGCAAAGAAATGACAGGCCAACTCGATGAAGTTCAAATTTTGGCCATCAAAGAACAATACCAAAAATTTCAGGAAGTAGAAAAACGCCGCGAGGCCATCCTCAAAAGTATCGAGGAACAGGGAAAACTTACGCCTGAATTACGTAAATTGCTTGAAAACACCTACGTGCTGCAATCGTTAGAAGATATTTATTTGCCCTACAAACCCAAGCGCAAAACCCGCGCTACCATGGCGATAGAAAAAGGCTTAGAGCCTTTGGCACAGGTGATTTTTTCGGGAAAAGAGGCAAATCCCGACCGCTTGGCCGAAAAGTACCTCAACGACAAGGTGGAATCTATTGCGGATGCCCTCCACGGGGCTCGCGACATCATGGCCGAGTGGATGTCGGAAAGTACCGACGCCCGCAATAAAATGCGTTATGCCTTTGAGAAAACTGCCATCGTCACCTCCAAAGTCAAGAAAAACAAACAAGAAGAAGGCGCAAAATACCGCGATTACTTCGATTTCAGCGAGCCGCTCAACAAAATCCCGTCGCACCGCCTGCTGGCCATTCGCCGCGGAGAAGAAGAAGGCTTTTTGAGCGTTGATATTTCACCCGACGAAGACATGGCGATTGAATTTCTTGACCGCCTGTTTATTAAAGGTTTACCTGCTTGTAAAGAACAACAAGAACAAACCGTATCCGACGCTTACAAACGCCTACTGAAACCGAGTATTGAGACCGAATTTTCAAACTTATCCAAAGAAAAAGCCGACCGTTACGCCATTCAAATTTTTGCCGAAAACCTACGGCAATTGCTTTTGGCATCGCCTTTGGGGCAAAAACGCGTCTTGGCCATTGACCCAGGCTTTCGGACGGGCTGCAAAGTAGTTTGTTTAGACTCCCAAGGAAACCTACTGACCGATACCGTGATTTACCCTTTTGACAAACGTGCAGAAGCTGAAGCCATGGTCGCCACTTTGGTCAAAAAATACCAAATTGACGCTATCGCCATTGGAAATGGTACGGCGGGTCGCGAAACCGAGGATTTTATTAAGCAAAGCTCTCTGTCTTCCGATGGAAGAATTGAGATTTTCATGGTTTCGGAACAAGGGGCTTCCATTTACTCCGCTTCCGAGGTAGCCCGCGAAGAGTTTCCCAACAAAGACGTCACGGTTCGCGGAGCGGTATCCATTGGGCGTCGTTTGATGGACCCGTTAGCTGAGTTAGTAAAAATTGACCCCAAATCCATTGGAGTGGGTCAGTATCAGCACGATGTGGAGCAAAGTATGCTCAAAAACGCCTTAGATACAGTCGTAGAAAGTTGCGTCAACTCCGTAGGGGTAAACCTCAACACGGCCAGTAAGCACTTGCTCCAATATGTATCGGGATTGGGGGCATCGTTGGCCAAAAACATTGTCGAGTACCGCGCTCAAAATGGCGACTTCAAATCTCGCCAACAGCTCATGAAAGTACCCCGTTTGGGCGGAAAAGCCTTTGAACAAGCAGCGGGCTTTTTACGCATCGAAAACGCTACCAATCCCCTCGACAACAGTGCAGTTCACCCTGAAAGCTACCCTGTAGTAGAAAAAATGGCCAAAGATTTGGGAACAAACGTGGCCGAATTGATGAAAAAACCCGAACTCCGCCGCCAAATCAATCCCCAAAAATACGTGAGCGAAACCACGGGCTTGCTTACGCTCCAAGACATCTTGAAAGAGTTGGAAAAACCTTCGCGTGACCCCCGCGAAACCATCTCCGCCTTTGAGTTTGATAGCCGCGTGCGCAAGCCCGAAGATTTGCACGAAGGCATGGTACTCCCTGGTATAGTCACAAATATCACGGCTTTTGGGGCTTTTGTGGACATTGGCGTCAAGCAAGACGGGCTGGTACACGTTTCGCAAATGGCCAATCGTTTCATCAAAGACCCCAACGAAGTCGTCAAACTCCAGCAGCACGTCACGGTCAAAGTAATGGAAGTGGATTTGACCAGAAAACGCATCGCTTTGAGTATGAAACTATAATTTATCCATTTTCTATCGGCGAGAAGCGGTTGCTCGCCGATAGAAAAAAATATTTTTTTACAAGCACGGCAAGCAACGTATCCGACAGTACCTGGGCAGCTTAAAGTTCTTTGTATAAGAAACTTAGCGCAGTAGTCTCATTTACTCTAACGACAGTAAATTTGTCTGCAAGGTTTCTTATTGAAACACAAAGATTGTCAACTTAAACCTCGGCCTCTTATCATGCACCCCAATCGCCTGCTTGTAACCTTACTTGCTGCCTTTTTTTTGGTTTCACATCATAGCCCTGCCCAAGATAATGAGCGTTTTGACCGCGATTATGCCTTAGAAGCCACAATGTTGGGCTATTTTAGCCCTGATGGCGCCAAGAATCCCACACTTCGCGCCAAAAAAGGCGAAAAAGTCAGAATCAAAATCACCAATGGCGAATTGATGACCCACGACATTGTCTTGGAAAAATTGGGCATAAAAAGCAAGACAATTCTGGAAAAAGGGGCAAGCACAAGCATCACTTTTACCGCCCAAGAAAGCGACATCTATTTCTGTTCGGTACCGGGCCACCGAGCGGCGGGCATGGTGGGTAACTTTGAGGTGGTAGCAGGCGATATTGCTACTAAAACCATTCAGGGACAATTGCCCCAAAAAGACGGGCAACCCTTAAACCTGAATTTTGAAACGGGTTCGTTGAAAGATTGGACAGCCACGGGAAACGCTTTTGACAACCCTCTGATTTCGTCCGAACCCTCTCCCGTCCACGAAAAAGAGATGCACATCGGTTTTGATGGTAAGTATTTTTTGAGTAGTGGGGGTACGCTCAACGCCAAATTAACGGGTACACTCACCTCCGTTCCCTTTAAAGTAAACCAACCCTTCGCGGCTTTTAAAGTTTCTGGCGGTGCGCTACAAGACACCCGTGTAGAAATACTTTTGGCCGAAACAAACAACGTGATTTTTACCATTACGGGACAAGGCCGCGCCGTACTGCAGCCCGTAGTAGTAGATCTTCAGTCTTATTTAAACAAAGACATTTACCTCAAAATCATTGACAACGAAACGGGTATCTCCCAAATCCCGTACATTCCCCACGACAAATGGGCGCACATTAATTTTGACGAGTTTCTTTTTTATCCTACTCGCCCTGAGTTTCCCAACGAACTCAAGCCAAAAGACATTGTCATTTTGCCACCGCTCGACCCCGTACTCAACGCTGGATTGTCGGGCGTAAAGGCTGCCGAAGCCATGACACCTCCCAAGGGATTTAAAATCACCCTTGCCGCCGCCGAACCCGACGTGGTTCGCCCCATTAGTTTTACCATAGATTCGCGTGGCCGACTTTGGGTAGTGGAAGGCCACACCTACCCTGTTCCTGCCCCAGAAGGCCAAGGACGCGACCGCATTCTGATTTTTGAAGACACCAACGGCGACGGGACGCTCGACAAGCGAAAAGTGTTTATGGAAGGTCTCAATCTGGTCAGCGGTATCGAAGTAGGCATGGGGGGAGTATGGCTGGGGGCTGCTCCTTATCTTTTGTTTATCCCAATAGATGCCAAAAACGATAAACCCGCTGGCCCGCCACAAAAACTATTGGACGGCTGGGGAACACAAGACACGCACGAAACCCTCAATAGCCTACGCTGGGGACCCGATGGCTGGCTCTACGGAACCCACGGCGTATTTACCCATTCTAACGTAGGAAAACCGGGCGCACCCGATTCGGAACGCACCAAAATCAACGCGGGTGTATGGCGATACCACCCTACCAAGCATCAGTTTGAAGTATTTGCCGAAGGGACCAGCAACCCTTGGGGAATTGATTTTAACGACTACGGCCATCCTTTCATCACGGCCTGCGTGATTCCCCACATGTACCACATCATTCACAATGCCCGTTATCAGCGGCAGGCGGGAAAACATTTCAACCCTTACACCTACGACGACATCAAAACCGCCGCCGACCACGTCCACTGGGTAGGCGAGCGCGGCCCACACGCGGGCAATTTCCGCTCGGCAGCCAAAGGGGGCGGACACGCCCACGCGGGCGCCATGATTTATTTGGGTGGCTCATGGCCCGAAGAATACCGCAACGAAATCTTCATGAACAACATCAACGGGGCCCGTCTCAACCGCGACCATCCCGAACGCAACGGCTCAGGGTATGTCGTAAGACACCGAGACGATTTTATGGCCATGAACGACTCTTGGTCGCAGTGGCTCAATTTCAAATACGACGCCAGTGGCTCGGTATTCGCCATTGATTGGTACGACAAAAATCAGTGCCATAGCTCCAATCCCGACGTACACGACAAAACCATGGGACGAATTTTCAAGATTACCCACGAAAATGACAAATGGGTGCAGGTGGACTTGGCGAAAGCCTCCAGTAAAGAATTGGTCAACTACCAACTACACGCCAATGAATGGTACGTGCGGCAGTCCAGAACTATTTTGCAGGAGCGAGGGCCCAACAAGAAAGTACACCAAGCTTTAAAAGAAATCTTAGCTAAAAATCCCGATATTACTCGCAAACTCCGCGCGTTGTGGACGCTTCACGTCACCCAAGGATTGACTGAAAAAGAGCTAAACGACCTCCTCACCCACGAAAACGAATACGTCAGAAGTTGGGTTATTCAGCTGTTGGCCGAAAACAAAAATGTTTCCCCCGAAACCCTAAAACGTTTTGTTGAATTGGCCAAAAACGACAAATCAGCCTTGGTCAGATTGTACCTTACGTCTGCCATGCTAAGAATAGAGCCCGCTCAAAGATGGGACGTCATGGAAGCCCTTGCGCAGAAAGCCGAAGATAAAGACGACCACAACCTGCCTTTGATGGTTTGGTACGCGGTTGAACCTTTGGCCGTTGTAGATACTAAACGCGCACTCCAATTGGCCGAAACCTCAAAATTGCCCAAACTCCTCCCCTATACCATTCAACGAGTAACGGCTATTGGCACGGAAGATTCCAAAAAATTATTGAAAGATCTCAAAGACCGATTGGGCAAAACACATTCGCACGAAAACCATGAAAGTCAGATGCTCATAGACAAAGCGCTGGGAAAATAGAGAATCGTTTGGAACGAACCAAAACCTTGACAAACATGAAAAATAGGTACGTAATCACCACTCTTTTGGCTTTTGTTTGTGGTATTATTGCACACAGCCAACCTATCACCACTATGCTTCCCAGTGGTTTCAAAAAAACCAAGCTAACGGGTGATTTTATCTCCGAAGGCGTAGCCGTAGCCGACCTTAATAAAGACGGTAAAATGGACATCGTGGCAGGTTATTATTGGTTTGAAGCTCCTTCGTGGATTAAACACCAAATGGCTCCCGCCGAAGTAACCAAAGATAGCAAGGTAGAAGCAGACGCATCGGTAGGTTTTGGCATGTTTTCGCGGGTATTCAACCCCCGAAAAGAATACAGTAATTCTTTTTTGAATTTGGGGATGGATGTCAACTTAGACGGATGGGACGATGTCGTCATCATTGATTTTCCAGGAAAACCTGCCTTTTGGTTTGAAAACCCGCACAATAAACCCGGCGTGTGGCAAAAACACATCATCGCCGATTCGGTCGGGATTTCTAACGAATCCCCAGGGTTTATTGACATGGACGGCGACGGACGGCTTGACATCCTTTGCGGAGATAAAGCCAAGAAACAAATTATCTGGTTGAAAGCTCCCGTAAAACGGGGCGAAACCGAGTGGAAACGTTATCCTTTGAGTGCCGAAAATGTACCTGGGACCGAAATCTTTTCGCACGGAATCGGCTACGGAGATGTCAACAAAGATGGTATCAAAGACGTAGTGATTCGGGAAGGCTGGTTTGAAGGCACCAAAGACAATAAATCGGGCAACTGGGTGTTTCACAAAGCCAATTTAGGCGATGCCTGCTCCCACATGCAGGTATTGGACGTGGACGGCGACGGCAAAAATGACGTCATCAGTGCTTCGGCCCACGCTTTGGGGGTTTGGTGGCACCAACAAATCACCGACGCAGAAGGCAAAATCAACTTCAAAACCCATCTAATGAGTACTACTACTGCCCAAACTCACTCCTCCATCATGGCCGATTTAAACGGCGATGGTCGCAAAGAGTACATCACGGGCAAGCGATTTTTGGCGCATCATGGCCGCGACCCTGGCGACGCCGACGCGGCTTATTTGCTGTGGTTCGATTTAACGCCGGGCAATCAACCATACTGGACAGAACACGTGATTGACAACGATTCGGGATCGGGGTTGAATATTGTGGTGCAGGATATGAACAAAGACCGTAAACCTGACATCGTCATTGCCAATAAAAATGGCGTATTTCTGTTTGAAAATTTTCTAAAAAAGTAAGGAGTCCGCAGCCAGAAATCCAAAATTGACAATCGGAAATCCAAAATCGGAAATCGACAATCAACAATCGGCTATGCTTCTTCCCACGTCTTTCTGACAAAGGCTATTCCCTGTCGCACTCCCTCTTTTCCCTTATTTCCAAACTCTTCTAAGCAGAGCCATCCCTCAAATTTTTTAGATTTTAGGTAGCTGAATATTTCCCGAAAAGGCACAATACCCGTCCCTAACGCTACGGGAGCCATTTTTCCGAGGGTGGCCGTCTCGGCGACGTGAATTGTTCGTACTTTCTCAAAAACCTCCTCCAAAACCTCAAGCGTATTGGTTTGCCCCGCCACTAAAATATTCGCGGTGTCGAAATTGATACCCATAGACGTGTGGGCAATGCCTCGCGCAATCTCCAAGAAAATTTCGGGTGGGTTGCTAAAATCCATGTATTCCCACACGCCTGGTTTGGCGTGGTTTTCGTACAGTAGCGTAATGCCGTATTTATCGCCAATGGAAGCCGCCTTTTTCAAATAGGCCACCGCCCACGTTATGCCGTCTTCGCGGCCCGTGGAAGGATGCGCCTGCCCAGCGGTTACGCGCAAGTATTTTGCCCCCAAAGCCGACGCCAAGGCAATATCATGTACCAAAAAATCAAACTCTCTTTCGCGTTGTAGAGGGTCAGGATGGGTAAAATCGGGGTAGGTTGTAACCATAACGAGGGGAATACCCGCCTCGGCAATTTCCTTTTTCAACGTCACTACGTAATTGGGCGTATGGTTTTTCAAGGCAATCAGGGGCAAATCAAAACCATCAAGACCCTGACTTTTGCAGAATCGGGCATATTCCCTAATCGTCATTTCACCGTTGAGTAGATTGGGAAACAAAGACACCGACAAACAGCTCATTTTCATAACTTTCAGTAGGAATTGTAAGTAACGCAGACAGGATTCTAAACCCTGTCTGCGTTGGGTTCGTTGGGTGACTAATTAGTCAGCCTCAATTTTAGGGCTTCAAATTAGTAAAAACCACCGACTTGTATTTATTTGTAGTCATGCCTTTAGTATAAAACCTTTTGAATAACCGTACTTCAAACTAAAGTTCTCTGGTTATCCCTTTCGCTACACCCATGGAAAAAAAACAGCTTTCTGAACGCGACATCTGCACCAAATTTAGTCCCCCTGCCGTAGAGCAAGCTGGCTGGAATAAAATGACACAATTGTTAGAAGAGGTGTCATTTACGGATTAGGGCTTCTTCAATAGTTTCACCCTATGTAATAACGCCTTTCAAAGTGGGTAAAATAAATCAACCCCTATTGACAAAATCAATATTTCTTTTTTACTTTGTATTTAAAAGTACTTTTTTAATAAAATTATTTAAACTTTTAGTTAAAAGTCCATTTTACCTTAGTTTGCGTTGGTTGGAAACAACCAACAGTACCCCACAGGTGGTTTCGGTTGTTTCCAACCGAAACGCGGCGGCTAAACGGGGATTATTTTAGTCATTTCCCTAAAGTTTAAACAGGTTCTGTACAAATACTTATTTGGCTATTCTGCTGGTCGAAACGAAATTTAACCCCAATGAAATACTTTGTAGCCCCTGACTCCATCGTCCGAAAAATCTGGGGAAAAGCCGATACGATACTCTTCATCTTTGCAGGAGCATCGACAGAATTTGCCTTAAACAAGGCCGTAGATTGGCTTTACTTCACGGGCAAACTCCCCTCCGATCCGTTGGGGCGTTTATTTTCGACCGTTTCATACGCCCGCCAAATCGTTTTTTCGGAGTACAAGGAGGCACTTTTTGCCATTGATAAAATCACAGCTATTCATCAGGCGGTTGAGCAAAAACGCGCCGCCCAAATTCCCGATTGGGCCTATCGCGATGTTCTTTTTATGCTGATAGATTATTCCATTCGGTCTTATGAGTTGTTGGAGCGAAAATTAACCCAACAAGAAAAAGAAGAAGTATTTGAAGTATTTTACCGCGTAGGGGTGCGAATGGGCGTTAAGGGCTTACCCACCCATTTTGAGGACTGGCAACAAATGCGCACGGAACACATGCAAGAAAACTTATTATCAAGCGATTTCACCCTCAATCTTTACGGGCAGTACAAGAAACATTTGGGCTATATTCGCTTTTTTCTGCTCAAA
This sequence comes from Runella sp., assembly GCA_044228585.1. GTDB lineage: Bacteria > Bacteroidota > Bacteroidia > Cytophagales > Spirosomataceae > Runella. The sequence continues at coordinate 16,853 of JBGAUP010000060.1, forward strand.
CAAGCGCAAATTTTGGTGGTACCTCCCAAAGTCAACGAGCTTCTTCGGCTCGGAAACCTCTCTATTTTGACCCCTGCGATTAGCATGTACAAGTTTCTGAGATTGCTACAAGTAGAGGACTATCTCAAAAACTTAATTTTGCCCGAGGCTTACAAGACACAAATTACCGCATTAGACGCCGTATAGTATTCATCCGCGATTTAGAAGAGGATGAACCACTTCAATAAATACCTAAACCTTGACATTATTAAAAACATAGTTTAGCCCCGTTACCGCATACAGCTAAATCATTAGGGTATTTTTTACAAAAGCCAATCCAACAGCAAAGTACAGGCAAATCCCAAGAAACCAGACAAGGTGCTGGTGAGCGTCCAAGCACGTAACATTTGAGGGACAGTGAGTCCCGAAAACCGGGAAATGACCCAAAAGCCAGAGTCGTTTGGAAAAGAAAAGCACATACTACCGCAGCAAACGGCCAAGCCGACCATAACAGGATTGTCAGTAGATGAAGCCAACATAGGTGCTAAAATGGATGAAGTGGTCACCGCCGCTACCGTGGCTGACCCTTGCGCTGCTCGCAAAATGGCCGTCAACAAAAATCCCAACCACAAATAAGAAAGGTGCATAGATGAGAGGGCGTTGACTAAATAAGCGGCGATGCCAGAGCCATTAATAATAGCCCCAAAAGAACCGCCTGCTCCTACGATTAATACGAGCAAACCCGCATTGGCCCCTCCCTCACTGACGAGTTCGTCGAAAGACTTACGACAGTAAGGTTTCATGGCAACTGCCGCGACAGCCACCCCCAGCAACATTGCCACGTTTTTGTCGCCCAGAAAAGCCATGACCGACCGAATGTTGTTGTCTTTGGGTAGAAATTCGGCCATAAGGCTTCCAATCAAAATCAATAAGATGGGAAATAACAACACAAATAGCGACAGGTTTCCCGAAGGTACAGCAGGATTTTCGGTTTGATGAGGCTTTGCTTGCTCAGCCTCGACAATCTGCATGGAGGGCTGTTTTTCAAAATAATTGGCCGCTATCAGCCCAAATAAAGCTGGTGGAATGGCAATCAATAACGACCAGCTCAGAAATGACCCCACATTGAGATTGAGTGTCCCCATTACAGCCAATGGACCCGGAGTAGGAATGACTAAACAGTGAGTAGCAAATCCTCCTATAATTAACGCTACCACAAGTTTTACCAAAGGAATTTTGGTATTACGGCTCAAGTCTCGTAGCAGGGGCATGAATACAATAAAAGCGGCATTCAAGAAAACAGGAATACAAACCAGATAACCTGTGATGGCAATGGCAAGGGTAGCTCTTGTACTCCCTACGTTTCTTAAAAATAGTTTTGCAATTTGTTCGGTTGCCCCTGCGTGTGCCAATACATTGCCAAGAATAATCCCCAAACCTACCACGATTCCAATGCTTCCTAACGTTTGTCCGAAGCCATCGGCCAAGAGCTTCGTTACTTTTTCTAAAGGTAAGCCACTTACGAGTCCCGTCATCAAGCCGACGGCAGGTAACACCAGAAAAGGATTGATTTTGAGCTTGATAATACTGTATAACAACACAGCAATCGAAAGAAGAAAGATAGGAAGTAGGTAGGGGTTTTGTGCCATAAGAGTAAATTTTGTACATAAGTCAATGAGGGGGGCGTATCTACCTAAAGCCCTCAATTAGGATTTCTAAAAAAGGGAAGTGCGTTGTTCTCTTGTCGGAAGAAGAAAAATAGCACACCTTTTATACTTTTGATAATGAGCTAATTACGAAATTATCAAATAAAATTTAGAAAAAATAAAAGGTAACTAAATCTAAGCGTAGCATTCCTTTCGTAAGTCTGTTTGTAATTCAAAATTTAAACAAACCATCAAAATCCAATTACAAACAACCATGAAAAAAGTAGTAATCTTGCTCGTATCTGCGTTCATCTTCAACGCTTCTTTTGCCCAAGAAAAAACAGTAGAAGTGGGTGGCGCACCGATGTACCCTTCTAAAAACATCGTTCAAAACGCCGTAAATTCTAAAGACCACACCACTTTGGTTGCCGCCGTACAAGCAGCGGGATTAGTAGAAACGTTACAAAGTGCGGGGCCTTTTACGGTTTTTGCCCCAACCAATGCCGCTTTTGGCAAATTGCCCGCAGGTACGGTAGAAACTTTGGTAAAACCAGAAAACAAAGGCACGCTTACAACGATTCTGACTTACCATGTCGTAGCGGGCAAAATGGATTCAAAATCAATTGCGGAAGCTATCAAAGCGGGTGGAGGCACTGCTACTTTCAAAACAGTACAAGGCGGCACATTGAAAGCCATGATGAAAGGAAAGAAATTGGTGCTGACCGACGAAAAAGGCGGAATGTCAATGGTAACTATCAAAGATGTATATCAAAGCAATGGCGTGATACACGTGATTGATACCGTAGTAATGCCAGGTACAGGTTCTTAGACTTACCGAAGTAAACAGCCCTGTAAAACAAAAAACAATGGCGGTTGGTGACATGGTTCATCGGCCGCCATTGTTTTGATACATACCTAAAACAAACTTCCCTGCAAGCCGCCTTTTTCAAACTCAATCAACCATTTTTTGCGCCAAAGCCCGCCTGCGTAGCCCGTTAGGCTGCCATCGGAGCCAATAATGCGGTGGCAGGGAATCACCAGCCAAATGGGATTTTTACCATTGGCGGCAGCCACGGCGCGAATCGCTTTTTCGTCGCCCAAACGACGGGACAGTTCCAAATACGATAGTGTGCGGCCAAAAGGTACGGTCAAGAGTTCTTCCCACACTCTTTTTTGAAAATCGGTTCCCTGCGGGTTAAGTTTTAAATCAAAAATGGTCGCTTTTCCCATAAAATACGATTGCAACTGCTGTACACAATTGGCTAAATCGTCGGGAATTTGTCGAAAAGAGTCGGGATTGGCTCATTGGAAATACTAATTACCTGAATACCCTCAGCATCTCCTTCGATGTAAGCACTGCCGAGAGGTGTTTGCAAATACGCAATAGACATGGGCTAAATTTGATAATATTGAAATAAAAATAGGATTTTTTTAGGTGAAATCGTAATTTTGCGGGCAAATTTTTTAAAACAACTTACTATGTCTGCTGTTGTCGAAACGGCCAGTTTATTGGCCGACCGCATAAACGCGCTCGAAGAATCTTCTACCTTGGGGATGACCAAGAAAGCGCGTGAATTGGCCGCACAAGGTCATAAAGTGATTAGCTTGAGCGTCGGAGAACCCGATTTCAAGACACCAAAGCACATTTGCGAAGCCGCCAAGCAAGCCATTGATGAAGGTTATCATGGCTATTCACCCGTGGCAGGTTACGCGGATTTACGCAAAGCGATTGCCGATAAGTTTAAGAATGAAAATAACATACATTGGAAACCCGAAAATATCGTGGTTTCGACGGGGGCCAAACACTCATTGGCCAATGTCATTCAGGTACTGGTAAATCCAGGAGAAGAGGTGATTATTTTGTCACCTTATTGGGTAAGTTATTCTGAAATGGTCAAATTGGCCGAAGGGAAATCGGTGATTGTGGAAGGTAGCTTTGAAAATGACTTTAAAGTAACCCCAGAACAATTGGAAGAAGCCATCACAGGCCGTACGCGTGTGATTATGTTTGCTTCCCCCAACAACCCCACAGGGTCGGTATATAGTGAAGCCGAACTTCGTGCCTTGGCCAAAGTGGTAGAAAAGTACGAGCATATTTTTGTTTTGGCCGACGAGATTTACGAATACATCAATTTTACCCCCGAAGGACACTTTAGCATTGGTTCGATTCCTGAAATCCACGACCGCGTGATTACCGTAAACGGAGTAGCCAAAGGCTACGCCATGACAGGTTGGCGCATTGGCTACATCGGGGCCGTGAAATGGATTGCCGATGGGGTTGAAAAACTTCAAGGACAAGTGACTTCAGGAACGGGTTCTATTTCACAGCGTGCGGCATTGGCAGCCATTACGGGGCCTAAAGATGCTGCCAAGGAAATGTGCGAAGCCTACGACCGTCGTCGGAAATTGGTGGTTGGTTTGTTGAAAGAAATTCCAGGATTCAAAGTAAACATGCCACAGGGAGCTTTTTATGCTTTCCCTGACATTAGCTACTACTTTGGCAAGACAGACGGCAAAACGGTTATCAATAATTCGGACGATTTCTGCATGTGGTTGCTCAATGAGGCTTTTGTAGCGACCGTAGCAGGTTCTGGTTTTGGAGCTCCCAACTGTATGCGCATCTCTACGGCAGCTTCCGACGAAAATCTTACCGAAGCTTGTCGCCGCATCAAAGAAGCAGTTGCGACTTTGAAATAGTTGATACTAAGAGAGTGGTATAACCTCTCAATGACAAAAATCCCGAAAGTAAACGGCTCAGTTTCTTTTCGGGATTTTTTTATGGAGAAAATCACGGATTTATTTGCGCGGGGGTGTTATTCCATAACTACGCAATTCGTCCCGTACTTTTTTGACCCACTGCGCTTGCATAGCTTTGTTGATACCGTGACTCGATTCTTCGTCGTACTGTTGTTGGAGTTGACTGTGCAATCGGAAAAACTCAATGTACTGGTATTGAACTTCGCTGCTGTAATCTTCTACCGACAACTCCATCGTTTGTAGATGCCGTCTAAACCGCTCGGCGGTCAGGCGCGTGATGTCGAAGTGGAGTTGTTCATGGTCCAGTACGTAGTCGTTTTTTGAGTCAGTGCGTACCCACGAAATGGTTTTGTCAATCCATACTTTGGTACGTACACGCAGTTCGATTACGCGATTGTTGACCGTAGAACGGGCTTCAAACCCAAAACTGGTAAATACCTGTGCTGCCCAACGGCTCAGTACGCTTGGAGCACCCAGAAAATCTTTCCAAGTCAGCGGGCGGTTGGAATCGTAATAAACGGTATCGCCGTCAGAAATAAGGGGGGAATCGTCTTCGAAAATAAGTTTGACCTGCTTTACCAACAAATCCGACGTTTTGATTCCTTTGGCAAACCAGTCATTAAACCCTTTCATTTCATTTTCCAGCAACTTCCGAAGTAGGGGTTCTATCATTTCCTCGGGGGCGATACCTGCCCGGGTGTAGGTGGTGGCGGCATTGCCCCCCGTCAGATAGACCCTTTTCCCTTCTCGGTAAGTTTCAAACCCCAAACTCATACGAATTTCGCCGTTGACCCGATTGGCAGGAGTGAGACTTTCACTGATTTTCAACTCTTTGATTGTCAAAAGAATAGGAGTAAGTGTATCGGTTTTGCTGGGGTTGAAATTTCGATTCAAAAACGCCTCAATTCCTTTGGCCGCACCGCCTTGTAACACGGCCGTAATAGGCTGCGGGCGACTCCAGATTTTACCAATATTGGAGGTGACAGTCCTGCCGTCAATGACTTCGGCGATGTAATAGCCATTGGCTTTTACCTTTAAGCGTTCGGGTTTGAGCGTAATGGTTTGGGTTTGTGCCGATAGGGGTACTGATGCTTGTAGCATGATAAAAGCATAACCTATAATTACCCCCAAACAATGTTTCATACTTTTAGTTTTCGTTACTTTGTGAGTTCGTTTTTGGTGTAAGACACTGATTATTTACCTAATTTTAAAGGCTAACTACCTATTTATCAACTTATGAATCCCTCCCAACGTCCCGCTTTTGATGATATATTTATGGAATTGGCCCAAAACTTAGCGCGACGCTCGCACTGTATCAAAGCGCAAGTAGGGGCGGTTCTTACCAAAGATACGCGGATTATTTCAATTGGCTACAATGGCCCCCCGTCAGGAACGCACAATTGTGATGAAGAGTTTCCCGACACGGGTTGCCCGCGCGACTCTAAAGGAAGCTGTTCGTTAGCACTTCACGCCGAGCAAAATGCGATTTTGTACGCGGTGAAAAATGGTGCTAATTTGGAAGGTACAACTTTGTACGTAACGCTTTCTCCCTGCATTGCCTGTGCTCGGGTGATTTATACCATGAAAATCAAGCGCGTGATTTATTTGGATTCGTACGCTGCCTACAAAGGTATTGGCATAGACGAAGGGGTAGCATTTTTACAGAAATTTGGCGTGCAAGTAGAAAGGCATCATTCGGCAGTAGAGTAGGCAATCGATGGGTAATCTGTTGAAAAATTCAAATACTTTTTTAGGTCATTTTCTAAGTATATGTCAAAACTTTGAAAAGAGCCAGAAGAATTGTAAAATGGGTTTACCAAGACTCACCAAACAAATCCTACTGGCTCATGGAAGATAAAAATACAGTTATTGATTTACAATTACAAACCTATTTGCCGTGG
>JBGAUP010000453.1:0-2841 GCA_044228585.1 Runella sp.
GAATTCTGGAAGGTATTAATTCAAAGATTCAAACCATTAAACGCATTGCCAGAGGCTTTAGAAGCAAACAGACTTTTAAGAAAATGATACGTTTTGCCTTTCAAACCCATTCCGTGCAAGTAATATCATAAAGAACCAAAAATAACCAAATTCCTGTCAAAAGACTTCTTAACTCTCTACTTTGCCAGTTTGCTTCTACGATAACCGTACCCTAAATAAATGATTAATCCAACGGCCATCCATCCAAAAAAGACAAACCATGAGTTGATGGGGATTTCAATCATTAAATAGCTACAACATAGTACTCCTAACACTGGAATGAGTGACCACTTCTTCAGAAAACTATAGACGGCAAACCCCAATGAGAGTAGAACAAATATCAGAAAAAGATACTCTTGGTGTTTTTCATTGCCCATATTAGAAAATGCTTCACTAATTCGTTCCCAGAAAAAATAAGCAAATATCAGCCATAAAACGGGCACAATGAATTGGCCATTAATATAAGGTAACTGAAAAGATTTGCGGGAAGAAGTACTTTCTCGGGGCAAAACCAACACGCCACCACATACCAATACAAAGGCAAAGAGAGTACCAATACTTGTTAAATCGGTCACTAACGATGCATCCATAAACAAGGAAGGAATGGCCACTAAAATTCCCGTCATGATTGTTGCAAATGAGGGAGTACTGAAACGTGGATGAATTTTACTGAACTGTTTGGGCAATAAGCCGTCACGGCTCATACTCATCCAAATACGAGGCTGGCCAATCTGAAACACCAATAAAACGCTGGTAGCAGCTACTACCGCACTAATCGAAATAAAATAACCAACGCGCGGTTGACCAATCTTATCAAAAACATACGCCAACGGATCTGCCACTCCCTGAAATTCTGAATAGTTGACCATTCCAGTGATTACCAGTGCCGTCACAATGTAAATCAAGGTACATATCCCTAAAGAATAAATCATTCCACGGGGTAAATCTCTTTGTGGATTTGCACATTCCTCGGCAGTAGTTGAGATGGCGTCAAAACCTATGTAGGCAAAGAATACTGCCGATACGCCTTTCAATACTCCTCCAAAACCATTAGGAAAGAACGGAGTCCAGTTGTTGGTATCTATAAAGAAAATCCCTACTGCAAAAACGACAAACAACACAATGAGCTTGAGGGCTACCATTGCATTGGCACTGCGTTTACTTTCTTTGATTCCAAGATAGGCCAAAATCGTCACCAATATGACAATGACAAAAGCGGGTAAATTAAAAATTAGCTTCGTATCTCCTAAAGTTGGGGCGGTACTCCAAGCAAGACCATCAACCGATTTTCCCGCTGAACGTGCTACGTCAAAAACTTTTTGGGCGGTAGTGGTGTCAGTCACCATCCATCGGGGGAGTACGATACCCACCCCCTGTAAAATATTATCAAAATAACTGCTCCACGAAATGGCTACCACAATGTTGCCAATGGCATATTCTAAGATGAGTGCCCACCCAATAATCCAAGCTACAACCTCAAAAGTAACGTAAGAATAGGTATAAGCACTTCCTGAAACAGGAACACGCGAAGCAAATTCGGCATAACAAAGCGCGGTAAAACCACAGGTGACGGCAGTAATCACAAAAAGAAAAATCACGCCAGGGCCACCATCGTAGGCCGCTGCTCCAATCGTAGAAAAAATACCTGCTCCTATTACCGCAGCAATTCCCATTGAAACCAAATCGCGTACGCCGAGTATTTTGGCCATTCCGCTCGAATGACTTTCAGACTCCGCATTGCGAAGAATTTGTGCAATTGACTTTTTTCGGAAAAGAGAGTTGTTCATCAGAAATATGTTTAGGGTTTAGCTAAAATTCAGGTTGGTAAAAATAGGAATTATTATGAAAAATCACCGTACAATTTGATTTTAAGGTATAAATGAAAATTTGGCACGAATTTTGATAAAATTGCCTAATTACACATAACTCCCTAACTAACAAACACTTAATCGGATGAACGCACAAGTAAAGACAAATACACTAAAAAGGCAACGGCCTTCTGCCGACTTAAAAAAATCGCTTGTGTCGGCACCGACGAGCATTTCCTCATCGCCTGCCCATAAACCAGCAACAATTATTACCATAACCACACCGCCTCTCAATCATCTGACCGAATCATCCATTTGGAAAAAAGCTTTTTGGGGTTTAATAGCGGCGTTTTTAATAGGTATGCTCACCTCAGGATACGAAATAGGCTTTCACGTGGACGAAATGGACATGAACCTATACGGAAAATCGGTCTGGTCTTATTATCAAACGGGAGGGAAAGACAGCAGTTATATTCGCCCGCAATATGATGATGGGACAAAAGTTGGAGCTACAATTCCTTCCTACGGCACTTTTTTCGAGTTGGCTGCCATAGGTCTTAATAAAATGATTGGAACCGAAAATGGCTATGAATTCAACACCCGACACGCCCTAAACCAGATTTTTGCCGTACTTACGGTGCTTTTTGCCAGTTTATTGGTTCGATTGCTGGGAGGGGGGTATCTCGGTGCGATTATTACTACTTTACTATTGATATGTAGCCCTACCTTTGTTGGACATGGGTTTATGAACACCAAGGATATTCCGTTTGCTTTTGGCTACATAGCCTCTCTCTATTTTATGGTGCGTTTGCTGAAAGAATTACCGACCGTTCGTTGGGGTTCTTTAGTTGGCTTTATGGTTTCCTTTTGGATATTAATGTCTATCCGTCCAGCAGGGTTGATTGTACTTGCTTATTGTGGATTTTTTGGTTTACTGTATATTGTACTACGACCTACCTCTCGCAGCGATAGCAAAGCTCTTTTATATAGTGTT
>JBGAUP010000061.1:0-23029 GCA_044228585.1 Runella sp.
CCTCGAAGGAAATACATTACAGTCAAAAACTTTCACTACATACTTTACTCACCACGGCCCTATCATGGCCAAACGGGACGGGAAATGGGTAAGTTTACGGTCGTTTAATCGTTCCATGACGAGCCTTATTCAAAGTTGGAAACGCACCAAGGCTAAAGGTTTTGACGACTATAAAAAAACGATGGATTTGCGGGGCAATACTTCCAATAGTACTGTTTTCGCCGATAACAAAGGAAATATTGCTTACTGGCACGGCAACTACGTACCCGTACGCGACAAAACGATGAATTGGTCAAAACTGATGGATGGAACTACCACCGCTACGGAATGGAAAGGATTGCACCCCGTCGAAGAAACCGTTCATATTTACAATCCAGTGAATGGTTGGTTACAAAACTGTAATTCAACACCTTATACTGCTGCGGGAGAAAATAGCCCTAAAAAAGCCGATTATCCGCCTTACATGGCACCTGATGGAGAAAATTTCAGGGGCATTAATGCCGTTAGGGTGTTGAGTAATAAAAAAGGATATACCCTCGATAAAGTAATCGAAGCGGGGTATGACACTTATTTGTCGGCTTTTGCCTTATTGGTTCCTGCGTTGGTTAATTCATTTGAGCAAAATGTTAAACCTACTGACTCGCTCTATACACAATTAAATGAAGCGATTGCTTTGTTAAAAAATTGGGACTATTATACCTCTGAAAATTCAGTAGCTACTACTTTAGCCATCGAATGGGCGCAAAAGCTAACGCCTACTATTACGCGACTTTATATTGACCAAGGTGAAAGAGACCAAGTAGAAAATACCAAACTATTTGCGGCCAATGCTACTTTAGAACAACTGACTACGCCCTTGAAAGCAGCGATGAACGAGCTAAAAAGTAAATTTGGCAAGTGGCAGATGCCGTGGGGAGACATCAACCGTTTTCAACGTTTGACAGGTGATATACAATCAAAGTACGACGACAATCAGCCGAGTTATCCTGTAAAATACGCCTCGGCTTTGTGGGGCATGCTGCCTTCGTACAATAGCCGCAGCTACCCTGGTACTAACAAACGCTACGGGGTGAGTGGAAATAGTTTTATTTGTGCCGTGGAGTTTGGCCCACGAATCAAAGCCAAGTCGCTGTTGGCAGGTGGCGAAAATAGCGATCCTGCTTCCAAGCATTTTTTTGACCAAGGAGCGATGTACGCGCAAGGAAAATTTAAAGAGGTACTATTCTATAAAGAAGACGTGTTGAAAAATGCCGAACGAACGTATCGCCCTGGGGAATAGATGGTTGTATTGAGTTCTGAAAATCCTCCATAAGAAAAAAGGCGGTGAAACTCACCGCCTTTTTTCTTATGGACTTGCTATAAAGCTATTAAATAGGATTTTGTACCATTGCTTTGTTGGCGTCCATCTCTCTTCTGGGAATTAGAATCTCCCACGTTTTGTCACCCGCAGGAACGTCGTATAGTACTGTTACGGAGGCAATGGCATTGGTGCCATTTCTGTTTAAGGGCTGATTTAATCTTTTCAAATCCAAAAATCTGAACCCTTCACCCCACAATTCTACTCTTCGGTTGAAGTAGATTTCATCCAATAACTTAGCACCCGTGCTGGTCGAAAGCTTATAGGCTGCGTCTCTTTTGCTCACCAAATCAAACAATACTTTAGCAGCATTGGCATCTTGTCCTAATTTGGCTTTGGCTTCTGCTTCAATCAAGTACATTTCGGCTGCTCGCATGTAGGGGACATCGCCCATAGTACTGGTAGAAGGTGTTCCTGGAAGTCTAAATTTCTGGTTCAAGAAAGGAACTCTTACTCCGCCTGGAGGAACGATTGAGTTAGCGGCAGTAGGTGTTCTTACCCACATTTTAGAGCGGACATCCGTAGTTGGAATTTGATTGTATAGCAAACTATTGATTACCTTAGGATACGTTCTGATAACCGTTGAGTTGAAGTTACAAGAAATGTAAGAGTGGTAGCCACCGAAAAATTCTGACTGGTCTTCGAGGTGGTCAAAGCCCCACATCCATTCTGGATTACTGATGTCGGCAAATCCGTCTTGGTATTGGGCTTCGCTCATCAAGGTAAACCCTTTTCGGGCTTCTTCGGCGTACTTGGCAGCATCAGCCCAGTTTTGTTGGGTAAGAGCCACTCTGGCCAAAATGCCCTTTGCTACTTCAAGATTAATGTGCGATTTGAAGCTTCTGGTTGATTTGAGCAAAGTCGTGGCTTGCGTAAGATCTTTATTGATTTGGGTATAAACCTCTTCTACCGTATTTCGAGGAAGCCCTTCGGTGGTAGGAGTCAAAACCAAAGGTACACCCAATTGGGCATTGGGTTTAGCAGCGGCATCGTAGCGTTTTCCGTACAACTGAACCAAATTGAAATAAGCCCAACCACGCAGGGCCAATGCTTCTCCCTTCAGTTGGTCTCTGTCGGCTTGCGGTCCGGCAGCATTATCAATGTTAGCGATGGCAATGTTGGCATTCCCAATGACTCTGTAATACAATTCATAGGGAAACCGAGCCATCGTATTTACGTCGGCACGGTGAGCTGTCCATCGAGTTTCACCCACGTGCCAACTGGCGGCGGTGGTTCCGATGATCATGTCTTCTCCCATGTGATCCAAGATAATCATCATGGCAGGGTGTCCAGAATGTCCCTGAGAGTCGAGGTATCTGACAATCAGTGCACGGTAAATACCATTGATAGCGGCAGCGGCGTTTTTGGTGGTTGCGTAGGCCGAAGCTGCGTCAACACTGGCCGTAGGAGCAGTATCCAAGTAGGTGTTTTCACATGAGGTAGAAATCATGCTGAAAACAGTTACGAATGCGATTAATAATCTATTTTTCATGATTTTGTTGATGTTAAAGTGAAAATGAGATACCTGTTACCAAAGATTTTGCTGCACTGTACACGTTGCTGGTGGTACCACCAAAGTTTTGCTGTACGTTCATACCGCTTCTACGAGATTTGATAAAGAAGTTTTCTCCACTCACGTAAATTTGGGCGTTTTCCATGCGGATTTTTTGAGCTATTTTCTTAGGCAAAGCGTAGGCAAGAGTCACCGAACGGATGTTGAGGTAACTTCCGTCAATCAACCAACGGTCGGAGGCAGCGTTGAAATCGGCAGTACGTCCCGCGTCCATTCTTGGTACATCTGTGATGTCGCCAGGATTTTGCCATCTTTTCAGGATGTCAACGTGCTTGGCATTATGATAACCCGTACCCATCAAACTTGCGTAAGCATCATCATAAATCTTGCCGCCAATTTGATAAACTACCAAAGCCGACAATGAAATACCCTTGTATTTGAGGGTATTGGTAAATCCTCCCGTTAATTTAGGAATCGCAGTACCATTGTAACGGAAACGTGCATTGCTGATGTTGGTAGTAACCGTATCACCTGTTTCAGTAATGCGTGAGTTGGCAGGTACATAGCTTACTGCTCGGTATTGAGCTTCGCCATTGGCTGGGTTTACGCCCATGTATTCTCTCAACCAATAATCATAAATGGATTGGCCTTCTTTGAGTTTTTTAGTACCACTGATAATCTCTGGACTTTCGGTTGGCATTTTAGTGATTCTGTTTTTCAATTTCGTTGCGTTCAAATCAATACGCCAAGAAAAATCTTTACTTCTCACGGGTTCTAAACTCAACTCTACCTCAATACCTTTATTATACATTGTACCAATGTTGCGGGTCACAGTAGTAATCCCCGAAGAAAGTGGCAGAGGTACGTCAAAAATTAGGTTAGACGAACGGCGATCAAAATACTCAACGGTACCCGTGATGCGGTTTTTTAGTAAACCAAATTCTAATGCTACGTCAAAAGCATCACTCGATTCCCATTCGAGTTCTCGGTTACCTAAACTGGATTGAAGAATACCTGCTTCTAAAGCGTTGTTCCAGCCTAAGGCATACAGCGGTTGCCAAGCGTAGTAGCTGATACCGCCGTCGTTACCAGTTTGTCCGTATGAGCCTCTCAACTTCAACATACTGACGGCAGGTACCATTTTCATAAAGTTTTCTTGATCTATGCGCCATGCACCACTCACCGAGTAAAACGTTCCCCAACGCGTATCTCTGTAAAATTTACTTGAACCATCGCGACGAGCCGAAAGCGACAAGAAGTATTTTTGGTTATAGTCGTAGTTTAAGCGCGAGAAGAAACCTTCTACTCGACGAATGTTATAAACGGAGTTAAGGTTGGTAGTAGTGGTGAAGTTAACCAATTCATAGTTCCCATCTAAGATTTGCTGTGAACGTGAACCTGTCAGGTTATTATCCGTTTCATTGTAATTTTCGTGTCCAATCAAAGCTTCAATCCCGTGACTTCCGAAGGTTTTGGTATAATTCAGCAATTGCGATAGGTTGTAGCTGGTAATATTCACAAACTCGTGCGTAGATCTACCCGCAGGGGCGCCGTCACCAATTTCTGGGTTTCCGAAAGTGACGTTATTAAGATTGGTGAGGTCAGCACCTACATTGGCAGTAAACTTAAAGTCTTTCAGGAAGGTGATTTCGGCAAAACCACGTCCTCCCAACACATTTCTGCGGAAGAAATTTTGATTCAACATGGTTTCGGCGATGGCATGACGACCACCGTTTTGGGGGCGGTTGGGAAGACCTAACGCACTTAGGTTACCATAATCCCATCTTCTATTGCCATTTTCAAGAAGCAAGAATGAGCTTGGATTGGCAGGGTCGAAGGCATAAATTGGATAGATAGGTGCCATACCCCTTGAGAAGAAAAATGGATTCACAAACGAGGTGTTGCCATCAGCATCGGCTTGGTTTGAGCGGGTTACTGTTGCCGATATATTGGCTCCTGTTCTAAACCAAGGCTTCATTTGGGTATTGACGTTCAAACGGGCTGTGTAGCGGTCATAGTCTGAACGAATCAAGAAACCTTTATCGCTCAAGTACGACAAGGACAGGAAATAATCGGTGCTGGTATTTGAGCCTGAGAAATTGAGGTTAATTTCATCCCGATTTCCTTGACGCATCAATGGCTTTTCCCAGTTCAAATCATCGGCACTGTAAATCAATTTTGCGTTTGGATTTAATTTCCCGTCAGTGCCTACGAGTTGGGCAAAGGGTACATCATATACATTATAACCTACCACAGCACCTAATCCCGACGAAGCATTTGCACTGGCAGTAGGAAGTGCAATAGGGTTGGTGGCTCGGTAAGCAAAATTGTTGCGGTTTGCTTCCCACATCAATTCGTAATAATCTCCAGGTCCTACGCGGTCATATTCAGGTAAGGCTCTGGTATTGAAACCTTTGGTGTATTTTACATTGATGCTATTTCGTCCTTTTTCCCCTTTTTTGGTCGTAATCATCACTACCCCGTTGGCTGCTCGTGCACCGTATAGGGCGGTTGAGGCGGCATCTTTGAGCACCGTGATCGTTTCAATGTCATCGGTACTGATATTGGCGATGCTGGCACTGTAAGGAATGCCATCCACCACATAAAGTGGGTCGTTAGAAGAGGAAATAGACCCAAAACCTCGTATTCTAATAGCGGGAGCAGTACCAGGCTGCCCACTTCCTGCTGTCGCTTGTACCCCTGACGATGCCCCAGCGAGGGCTTGGCCTACGTTGGTAATGGGGCGGGGGCCCAATTTGCCTGCGTCGATTTTTGCCGCTGAGCCCGTAAAGGAAGTTTTTTTAGCCGTACCAAAAGTCGTGATAACTACCTCGTTCAATGCTAATTCGCTGGGTACTAAGGTGACATTGAGCGTACTTTTACTGCCTACGGACAATTCTTGGCTGTTAAAACCAACAAAACTAAACAATAACGTGGCGTTGTTGGTAACGCTCAGGCGGTAGTTTCCTTCGCCGTCGGTATTGGTACCTTTGGTAGTTCCTTTTACGACGACGCTTACTCCTGGTAATGGACTGCCATCACCATCGGTTACTTTTCCAGTAACCATTTTTTCTTGGGACATTGCCGGGACAGTCAGCACAACCCATAAGAAGAGAAAGAACTGTAACGTTTTCTTCATGATTTGATTTAGTTTGTGTGAAAAATTCTACAAATATAGGCTCGAAAAAAAATATTCAAAATATACAATTATTAGGTATAGGTGTTAAAAGGTTGTTTTCTTAAGTAATTGACAAAAAAGCATACTCATTAAGAATCATTAGTTTAAGAAAATATCGCCAATAATTATTTGGAAATATTTGGAAATATGTAGTGAAAATTTTGCAAAAACTCTAAAGATGTATAACTATTTATAGCCTTTTTTTGTTCTTTCAATATCGGATTTTGCGATAAAACTTGTCTTTTTCTTAACAAACAAGCTTATTTGAAGCTATTTTATAAATTTACATATTTAAAAAGTACAATTAGTTGATAGTATAACAATACTTTTAAAATTTGTTGCATTTTAACTTCAAAGCCCCTATTTCTCCCTCATGAATGATTTTGACCTCAGTTGTCTCCAAGAATTAATGAAGTTTAAGATGCCTTTTGGCAAATACAAAGGCTGGCTACTCTCCGATTTGCCCGAGCCGTATTTGGTATGGTTTCATCGCGAACTGAATTCGGCAGTGTTCATTTTTTAGTGCCTGTTTTTTTTAACAATATTTACTTGGGCTGCTTCCCAGCCAATCATGGCCGTTTTGCGACTGCTTCCCCAATGGTATTGTCCAAAGACACCCGTTGATTGAATTACGCGGTGACAGGGAATCAAAAATGCTACGGGATTATCTCCAATGGCTGTCCCTACAGCTCTGGACGCCGTTGGCTTCTGAATTTGAGCAGCTATATTTCCGTACGAAGAAAGTCGCCCCAGGGGAATTTTCAACAAACTTTCCCATACTTTCAACTGAAAATCAGTTCCTTTCAGGTGGAGTTTGATTTGGTTCAACTTTTGCCAATCGTGGGTAAAAATCAACAATGCGTTTTGCTGATTCAAATCCAGAATAGCATGGTAATGCGCATTGGGGAATGATTTTTTCAAGGCGTCAAAAGCTGAATTTTTATCGTCGGCAAAGGCAATGTGGCAGATTCCTTTGGGCGTAGAAGCTATCAGAACATTTCCGAAAGGTGTTTGGGCATAACTGTAATTGATGTTCAGATTTTCGCCCCCGTTTTTGAATTCTCCAGGCGTCATTCCTTCAATTTTAACAAACAAATCATGCAGCCGCCCCGTACTCGAAAGACCCGTTTCGTAAGCCGCGTCGAAAAGGGTGGCTTGTTTATCGTTTAAGATACTTTTGGCATACTCAACGCTGAGGTATTGGAGAAACTTCTTAGGACTTACCCCCGCCCAATCGGTAAATAAACGTTGGAAATGAAACGGGCTAAGGTGGACTTTTTCAGCGATAGTTTCGAGGCTGGGCTGTTGTCTGAAATTTTGGTTGATGTAACCAATGGCTTCTTCGATTTTCTGATACGTGGCTGAATCCTGCGTTTTCATCTTATGTTTGTTTTTGATTATAGCACAAAGCTACGAGGTGTCTTACCTCTTCAAAACCCGAAAATTGTGATGTTTTACTATTAATCTATTATTCCTTCTCTCAAACTGCTATGGGGGTCATAAGTACTTGCTTTTTCAAATGAACTGTCGGATAATAAACGGGACGGTGCTTTAAATCCACAAAATCATATAAACTATTTTATGATAAGAAACGGCTCTTATTCTCCTAAAATGAAGCGCATAGCTACTGTTTTTTCGTTGCTTTTTTGTGCATTGAGCTTCATTGCTCAGAGTCAATCTAATTACGCCTCGACCGTGAGGCATTGACGAAGTTGGTCAAATCCCAAAACTTAGATGAAAGAGTGGCTATTCAACCTGGAGCGGATGAGGTTTCGATGCTATTGCTGGCGCGGGTGGTGAGCGATAAATACAACTATCACCCTAAAGTAAAGGTAATTTTTACGTCGGAATCCTTAGCCAATAAAGTAATGCCTTTTGAAGACTGTCCTCTTCAAAAAACGGTTAGTTTTCATCTCAAAGCAGTAGGAGCGAAGGAAGTTGAAGACCGCAAGCAAGCATCTATTGTGTTCTACGTATTTGCTGCGCGATTTGAAGAAAATAGAGCAAATAGTTTTGCCAATGAAATCGCCAACTTTATGAAAAAGAACCCCAAACAGGGAGTCATTATTGCCGACATAGATTCCAAAGGAGAGGGGATGCTACGTTTACAGAAACACTAAGTAAACAAGGTGTTTTCTCAAAAATCTATGGCTATGCCAGTTGGAATACTGCAAGGAATGTGATAGGTACTGCCGTGCCTTACGGAATATCGTACGGAGTTTCGGAGAGAATCAGCAAGTCTAAATCTCAAGCCGCCCGTATGGAGCAGGCGCAAAGATGGTTCATCTTCAATCGTTTGCTGGACGATTACACTTATCATTCGATTGTCCGTCCTATTGCCCAAAAAATGATTCGGGAGAAAGGCTGGAATTCCTATCGCTTGACCGTAGAACAGAATAAAACAGTGATGGCTTATTGTTGGGGAGAATTACGGCCTTTGGCTAAAAAAATATCTCCAAAGATTACTGATTTGACCTTTGATTTGCCGTGGAATCGGACTTTTGAAGCTGAGATTGATTTTGGAGTGGCTTCTGATGATAACTGAATACTTCTTTTTGGTTTTTATAGTGACTTTACTTCTATATTGTCAAACCTACCTCAAGAAAATAGAAATCTGTGCGGCAGCTACAGAAACTGAGAAGCCAATGTGCTAAGTAGGAATGAATCTTACAATCATTTACCAGTTCCACAAAGAATCATTAGATGTGTTTTTGGGGAACTGGTAAATGTCTCATCCTCAAAACTGTCCGCGTACGGTCAGTACAAAATTGCGGCCTGGCGCACTGATACCGCTGGCAAAATAGCGGTAGTTGCGGTCGAGTAGGTTTTCGCAGGCGGCTTGAAGAGTAAGATGTTTGTTGATGTCAAACGAAGTGCGCAAGTTGAGAGTCATCCACGCGGGCATTCCGTCAGGCGTGGCGTATTGTTGGTTGTCTTCACCGCCTAAGTTGTAGTCAGAAATGTACTTCCAACCGTTGTAAAGCGAGAAAAATTCGGCTTGAAAT
This sequence comes from Runella sp., assembly GCA_044228585.1. Lineage (GTDB taxonomy): Bacteria > Bacteroidota > Bacteroidia > Cytophagales > Spirosomataceae > Runella. Next base: position 9,054 of record JBGAUP010000061.1, read on the forward strand.
CGCTGACTTTGGTACAACAAACTCGTTCTACCATAAGTGGGCGGGATGTGGTCGAGTGGGGTAGTGCCACCCGCATCGTTTTTGATTTTCCCGATCACACGGTTGATGGTGCTGGTGAGTTGTAGGTGTTTGTTGAGTTTTACAAACACGTTCACATTAAAACCTTGCACGTAAGCACTTCGTTTGTTTTGGTTGGCCGTAATCTTGCTCAACGTGCCGTTGTACGTGATTTGGCTTTGCCCGTTGAGCGTAAAAGCATCGGTTACGATGGCGTCGCGGATTTGGGTATAATAAGTCGCGGCTTCCAAACGTACTACATTGCCAAACAGTTGCGAAACGCCTATCTCATAGTTGTAAGTGTATTCGGGCTTCAAATTGGGATTGGGTACAATTAAACTCCCCGCGGTTGATTCAAATACTTTAGCCAAATCGTCCACATTGGGCGCACGGAAACCTGTGCTAAAGAGGGCGTTAATCTTGGTTTTGGGTGAGGGACTAAAGACAATCCCTGCGTTTCCTGACAGCGCATTGGGGGTTTGTTTTACGTCGTCGAAAGGAAAAGGAAAAAACTCTTTACTTCCAAATTTCGCATTGAGTCCTATCAGGCTGTATCGCAGACCCGCATGGAAGTGCCATTTTTCCTGAAATGAGATTTGGTCAGTCAGGTACAATGCAAAAGAACGCATTTGGCTGCCGCCGTTGGGGTAGCGAGTATCTGCGCCCGAAATAGCATGGGTACTGACGTTGGCGGTGAAAGCAGTAGAATTGACGTCGTTGTAAGTAGCCTCAACTCCGTATTTTAGTTCTTGAATTCCCACTTTTTTGAGCGCGTCGTAGTTGAGGGTATAAACCTTTACCTTTTCAAGCTGGCTTTTACGGTTGTTGTTTTTGAATCTTCTCGAAATACGGCTTTCCTCAATGTCTTGGTAGGCAATAATCAATTGAGCGCGGTCGTAAAGTGCATTACTTTTGGTCAGTTCTAACTGATACGAGGCCAAAAAACGTTTTTCGGGACCATAATACCACTCCGCAAAGCGTGGCAAACCACTTGCTACTTCGGTCAGACGATCATAACGAGGAACATTGCTGGTAGTAGAATACTGAACGTTAAGCGTATGACGAACATATTCGGAAGGCTGATAGGTAAATTTGTTGTAAAAATCCCACTGCTTGTAGCCAGAGCCGACTTGTACGTTGGGGTCAGGATTGGGAATAGCTACGTCTTGGTCGTTTTGGCGTTGGGGGTAAGCAAGAAGTTGCCCAAAAGTGGGGTATTTATCCAAACGTTTATTACCTTGTTTTAGGTCACCAAAATCAGAATAAGTAAATCCCCCCAAGTAGCTCCACTTCGCACCTCCATAACTCAGATTAACGTGTCCCGTTTTTTCTTCATTGGCCGACGAATAGCGCACATAGGCATTGCCTTTCCAGCCGCTATTGAGTTTGGGGGTAAGCGTACGAAAATGAATTACCCCTCCCAGAGCGTCTGACCCATACACTACCGACGATGGGCCAAATAATACTTCGGTGCGTTCGAGCATAGATTGATCAATGCGCAACACGTTTTGAAGGTGTCCCCCGCGAAAAATAGCGTTGTTCATCCGAACGCCGTCTACAACGAGTAGAATACGGTTTGATTCAAATCCCCTAAGTACGGGACTGCCACCGCCACCTTGGCTTTTTTGCACAAAAACCTGTCCTGTTTGGATGAGCATATCGGCCGTAGTTTGGCTATTGCGAAAGGCGATTTGCTGGGCAGATATTTGCTCAATCTGAAAGGGAAGTGTACGTTTTTGCTGCTCAAACTTACTGGCTGAAATCACCACTTCGTCGAGTTGAAGGGTGTCTTGGAGCAGGTTTATTTGTTGGGCAAATAAATTTTTGCCAAAAAACAGTATTACAACTGTAGCTGATAGGATGGCTGACCGTTTGAACATAACGGCAAGTTACATCATTGCGCCTCGTTTTCCCAATTCGATGGCTTCCAGATGAGTGATTTTGCGACTATCCAGCGTAAAACGTAGCGCAGTACGGATTTTGTGGAAACCTTCTCGACCTGCTGCACCCGGATTGAGATAGAGCATATTGTTGAGTTGTGGGTCTCGCATGACACGTAAAATATGCGAGTGACCGCATACGAATAGGTCGGGGGTATTGTTCTGAAGTTCGGGGCGAACCTGCGGATTGTACTTAGGTGGTGCGCCGCCAATGTGGGTCATCCAAATGCGAAAGCCTTCTAATTCAAACCGTTGGTGTTCGGGGGCTACCCAACGGACTTCTTTGGCGTCAATATTGCCGTAAACGGCGCGTAAGGGTTTGAATTTTTCCAGTTTTTCCAAAATCTCGACATTGCCCACATCGCCTGCGTGCCAGATTTCATCGCAGTCTTTGAAGTAGTCGAAAATAGCTTCGTCTAAGTAATAGTGGGTATCTGAGAGTAGGCCAATGCGTGTCAAGGCAACGAGTGATTAAATGCTTAAATAATAGCTTTCAGGGCCATACCGCTCATGATGACCACCACCAACCAACCCGCAATTTGCAGCCAAAGTGGATGTCGGTAGCTTCCCACCAAGCGTTTGTTACGAGCTGCTACGAGCATGACGCCCAAGGCAATGGGCAAAATAAAACCGTTTAATGTACCCACAAACACCAAAATCTGGACGGGTTTGCCCACTGCCAAAAAAATCAAGGTGGAAATGCTGATAAAACCCACGGTGAGATAGCGATGGTTTTTTTCTAAAATGGAGTGAAAAGTTCGTAAAAAAGAAACCGATGTATAAGCCGAACCAATCACGGATGTAATGGCGGCACTCCACATTAACACTCCAAAAAGCCGATAACCGACTTGCCCCGCCGCCAATTGAAACACTGAAGCGGGGGGATTGTCTTTGCTCAAAGTTAAGCCCGCGGCAACAACCCCTAACGTAGCTAAAAACAAGAAATAACGAATAAAGGAAGTGACTAAAATTCCTGTGGTGGCACTCTGGGTGACTTGTGGCATGGCACTTTCGCCTTTGATACCCGCCTCTAAAAGTCGGTGTCCGCCTGCAAAAGTAATGTAACCGCCTACCGTTCCCCCTACGAGCGTAATGGTAGCAATCGGGTCAAATTTTTGGGGTAAAACTGTTTTTATAAGTGCTTCTCCAATGGGGGGATTGGCTGAGAAAACGACGTAAGCAATCAACAAAAGCATCAATATACCCAAGTATTTGGCAAAATTGTCCATCACTTTTCCTGCCTCTGGAAGTAAGAAAAGAATAATTCCGATGGAAGCACTCACCGTAGCACCGATTTTGACGTTGATGCCACTCATTACTTCAATACCCAGCCCAGCCCCTGCTACATTGCCGATGTTAAACGCCAAACCACCTATCACAATTAAGCCAGAAAGTACGTAACCAAGCCCAAAAAACAGGTCATTGGCAATATCTTGGGCACGTTTTTCGGTAACGGCGATAATGCGCCAGATATTCAATTGCGCCCCCAAATCCAAAAGAATAGAAAGCAGAATCACAAACCCAAAATTGGCTAATAACTGCTGAGTAAAAACGGTGGTTTGGGTGAGAAAACCAGGACCTACTGCCGAAGTTGCCATGAGAAAGGCAGCTCCCAGGAGAGTGTTGGTGGCTGGTAGTTGGTGGTTGGTGGCTGGTGACTGGTGATTGGTGACTGGCGACGGTTCGCCGTGCTGATTGTTATTTTTTGGGGAGGGCATTTTGCAAAGCGTTTAGCAAAAATAGATAATAGCTTATGGCTGATTTAGCTTTTATTCTTCTACATTTTTTCTGTCATTCTACGATTTTTCTGTCATTCCGACGATAGGAGGAATCTATAACCATAAAATTAGATTCCTCCTGCGTCGGAATGACAGAGGAGAAATTGGAATGGAATGATAGAATAGCTACTAACCAATTACCCCAAAATCAAATCTTTCATCTCTACCCGAATCCGCTTTTTGTCAATTTTTCCAACGGATGTTTTCGGTATTTCGGCAACAAACTTGATGTTGTCGGGTACATACCAGCGGTTGATTTCGCCACTATCTACCTTGGCTTGTAGTCCTGCTTTGATACTTTCGGGGGTGATTTTACCTTGATAATCAGGCTTTATGACCAAAATAGCGTGCGGGCGCTCACCCCATTTGGCATCGGGAAATCCAATGACTGCCGATTCGGCTATACCTTCTACCTGCGAAAGTAAGTTTTCTATGTCTAAAGAAGATACCCATTCGCCACCCGTTTTTATTACATCTTTTACCCGGTCGGCAATAGTGACGTAGTAATCTGAGCCGATGGCGGCTACGTCGCCCGTGTGCAACCAACCTTGGCGCCAGAGGGTTTCGGAAGCTACTACATCTTTGAAATACCCTTGCGTCATCCATGGGCCACGCGCTACGAGTTCGCCTACGGTTTCGCCGTCGTGTGGTAAGAAGTTGCCTTCGTCATCCATCAGGCGTAGTTCGACAAAAGGAGCGATTCGGCCTGCTTTGGTACGATAGTCGAGTTGCTCTTCGGGCAACAAGGCCAATTGCTCATCGTTGAGGTGAACCACGCTCATAATGGGAGCCGTTTCTGACATGCCGTAGCCTTGTGAGACGTTGATGCCCAAATCCATCGCGGCTTTGGCCAAACCGCGCGTCAAGGCCGAACCACCAATCAATACGTTCCACTTAGTCAAATCCACTTGTTTGGCTACGGGGCTATTGACGAGCATGTTCAAAATCGTAGGAACGCAGTGCGAAAACGTGACTTTTTCTTTGATCAAAAGTTTGAGCAACATTTCTGGTTCGTAACGACCCGAATAAACCTGCTTAAAATTCAGCATGGTAGCCAAAAACGGAAAGCCCCAGCCGTGCACATGAAACAACGGCGTGATGGGCATATACACGTCGCGGTTGTCAATGGGTAAAGCGCGGTAGCCAGGGAAATAAGCCAACAAGCAAAAGGTGTGCATTACCAACTGCCGGTGCGAAAAATAGACACCTTTAGGATTGCCTGTAGTACCCGTCGTATAAAAAGTAGTGGCCAGACTATGTTCGTCAAAATCTGGGAAATCGTGAGTGTCACGCATTTTTTAATAAACTTTCGTACTCTCCTACCCAATGGAAATGAAGTTGTGACCAGTTCTGCATCAGGATTTTGATATACTTTGTCACTGGCGATGATGTATTTCGACAGTGGTAAGTTGGTCTTTGATTGCTTCGATAATGGGTACAAAATCTTCGTGAACCACCACAAATTTATCTTCGGCGTGATTCATGGTGTAAAGAATTTGCGCGGGAGAGAGCCGAATATTGATGGTGTGCAAAACCGCGCCCAAACAAGGAACGGCAAAGAAACACTCCAAGTAACGATGGCTATCCCAATCCATGACGGCTACGGTATCGCCACCCTTGACACCCGCCTCGGTGAGAACATTGGCGAGGCGGCGGACGCGCTTATCAAACGTAAGGTAGTTCATCCGAAACAAATCCCGATAGACAATCTCGCGTTGGGGATTGTATTTGGTGACTTGGTCAAACAACATCTTGATAATCAGTGGCGGATCGTAGGCCGATGGCGTGCGGGGGATAATTCTGGTCTGAATCATGGATTGGTTAAAGGTTTGTTGTTTGGGTAAAATTATGTTTTTTCTTTGAATAGACACAAAATAAACCAATTTTCTGTTTTTGTAAGATATTTTTAAATTGCCTGAAAATAGGCATCTTCATTTATGAAAAAATATACTTTTACTATATTCTTAATTGTGTTAAGTGGCTTTGTATTTTCTCAAAACAAAACCCAAACCATAAGAGGTCGAGTAGTGGCTCGGGTCAATAGTGAACCTATTCCGGGTGTTTCGGTGGTTGTAGTGGGTACGTCACAAGGTACGCAAACAAACGCGCTCGGTGAATTTTCGATACCAAATGTTCGGATTGGGCGGACTTCTGTTAAGTTTTCAATGGTAGGATATGAAGCCTATTCTACCGAAGAATTTATTCTTAATTCGGTAAGAGAGGCTGTTTTAACCGTTGAATTGAAGGAGACATCGTACGATTTACAGGAAGTAAAAGTAGTGTCAGCCCAAAATCTCAATCGGCCTGTCAATGACCTTGCTTACGTGAGTGCGCGGTCGTTTACCGTCGAAGAAACCGAACGAATCCCCGCTTCGGTCAACGACCCGGGGCGTATGGCGTTGGCCTATCCCGGCGTAAAAGCAGGGCGCGACGAAAATGAGAATAAAATTGTGGTACGCGGTAATTCTCCTTTCGGAATTCTATGGCGGCTCGAAGGCATTGATATTCCTAATCCTAACCATTTTGCTCAACCGGGTTCGGGCGGTGGCGGCATTACGGTTTTCAGTGCACAACTTTTGGCGCGTTCTGATTTTTTTACGGGAGGGATGCCCGCCGAGTACGGCAATGCCCTTTCGGGGGCTTTTGATATTCGTTTCAGAGAAGGGAATCAGCAAAAGCGAGAATACCGTACCAAACTCGGCATCTTAGGCTTGGATTTCTCGACCGAAGGCGCGATTAAAAAAGGTCGTTCGTCATATTTGGTCAATTATCGCTATTCAACGCTTGGTTTGTTGAGCCAAATGGGTTTTTATTTGGTGGGCGAGCGCGTCACCAACCTCTTTCAAGATTTGTCGTTTAACTTGGCTTTTCACAGCAAAGACGCTAAAAAAACAACCACTGTTTTTGGTTTGGGAGGCTTGAGTACGGAGCATTATATGCCCGTGGATGACCCCGAAAAACGGGTTTTAGGTAAATCAGACAACTGGGAAGATCGCATTCGCCCTGCCAATATGGGTGCGTTGGGCGTAACGCATACGGTCAATATCAATGAAAAATCATCTTGGAAGTATGTCGTGGCGATTATTGGCAGTAGCATCAATCGTAATTCTGATACGCTCAATCTCCAAAATCTTCGTTTTCGATATGATACCCAAAAATATGACGAGTTTCGGGTTGCAGCCACGGCTACTTACAACTACAAATTTGACGCAAAAACTCGCCTGAAAGCAGGTGCTATCCTGAACCATATTAAGTTTGATTTCTTCAAAGAGACAGCCCGCGGGCGTCAGTAACGGATATTAATGTGCTGAACGCTGGAAGGCAACAGTCCGTTCGGGGAAATGGTAGCACCCAAACCGCACAGGCTTACGTGCAGATAGTCAGAAACTTATCCAATAGACTCGTTATGAATGCAGGACTTCATTCGATGTATTTATTGTTGAATAATACCTCTTCGCTTGAGCCACGTCTTTCATTTCAATATCGTAGTCCCAAGGCACATTCAGTGAGTTTGGCGTATGGTTTGCACAGTCAGTTACTGCCGATGAGTACTTATTTTTATATCCGAAAAGATACCATTGCGGGAAAAATTACGGAGTCGAAACCCAATCAAAACCTGGCTTTTCCGCGTTCTCATCACTTGATTTTGAGTTATAACTACGTCACGCCGAGCCTATGGAAGTTTTCGGCAGAAGTGTATGCACAGTTTTTGCGGAAAATATTGGTTGAACCTCAAATAGGTTCAACGTATTGGATGATGAACAACTCCGAAGGATTTCCTGAGTTTACGACTGTTGCAAAAGGAAAAGGCACCAATTACGGGATAGATTTGGCCGTTGAGCGTTTTTTCTCCAAAAAATACTACTTGCTGCTAACAGGCTCGGTGTTTAATTCGACTTACCAAACTGCCGACGGAACCACCTACAATTCAGCTTTTAACGACCGCTTTAGCACGGCACTTACTTTTGGACGAGAATTTATGTTTAAAAATGGGTCGGTATTTCAGATAGGAGCGCGGACGATTTATAACGGCGGCTATCGTTATACCCCATTAGATGTCGTGGCATCGGCCAAAGAAAAAAGATTTGTTCCACTTAAAGGTGCTGATTATCAGGCGCAAGCTCCTGCGTATTTTAGAATGGACGGGCGTATTTCTTACCGCTCTAATCGAAAAAAATATGCCACAGTACTCTCGCTCGACGTGCAAAATGCTACTAATTATATCAATGTGACAAGTACGAGTTATAATCCTGTCACCAATTCACTTGAACCACGTCGCACGGGAAATGGTTTTGTGCCCATTTTGAGTTATCAAATTGATTTTTGATAAACTAAAAATACAACCAATGCCCCCTAAATCCTTGTTTTCGGTTGAATTCTAAGGCGGGAGCGGGAACTTTGAGGGTGTTAAGCATAAAGAAAAAAGCCTTCAGCCCTTTGTGGCGCGTGGGAATACGCCGAAAATCAATGTCGAGCGATAAGTAGTACTGCCGATAGGGGTCGTAGCCCAAAGATTGACTTTTTTCTACTTCGGCCCCTACCATGTTGTGAATACCATAACCCAACGACACATTGAGCCATTTGGGAAGGTGGGAATGAGGAGCAAAAGAGGCCAAATTGACTGAGAACCAATACGTTTGTCCGTTGTAATCTTTGAGCCATTGTTCACTTAAATTACGCCCCAACAGTTCGGGACGGATTTTGGCTAAAGAAGTAGGATAAAACGAAAATTTAGGTTGAATCCGTTCTTCGCCCCACAAGGCGTATTGACCCAAATACAGCGAAGGGCCAACTACATTGGCCACCATATCGCTCGGTGAAAAACCATAGAGAGGATACTGAAATCCGTCCAAAATTTCGATAGGAGTCAAAAACAAAAAGCCCGATAAAGCCCCGTATAAAGCGGCTTGTTTTTGGGTAACACCCGTTTTTTGATAAATAGCGGCTGTGTGTCGGCAAATTTGATAGGCCGTAAAAAAATGCCCAACTTTATCTAACTGCTTCCACTCGTGGGCGTCGTCGCTGACGTTAAATTTACTAAAGGAATTGGTTTTGTACCAAGCTCTGCTTAATCCGTAAATAGAGCCAGTGTACGCTACGCTTTCTCCTGCCAAAATCCAGTGTAAAGCGCGGTAGTTGGGGTGCGTGGTGTCTGATTGAGCTTGACAAGTGACGAATGACGAATGCAGAATGACGAATGACAAACACAAAAAAAGAACTTTTGTCGTGCTGAAAGCACCTAAAAGACTATGGAAAGGCGGTGAATAGACCCTTTCAGGGTGACAATTTTTTTTTAATAACTTCCCTGATATTTCCGTATTCCCCATTCCAACGTCGCTAAAAGTAGTAGCAAGAAAAATAACCACTTGTTTTGGATTAATTCCGATAGGTCCTCGGTACTATCGAGGCGGTCGGGGGCTTTGTTTTTGAGTAGATACTCTTTCAAACTTTCAATTTGCGTGGCTTTTACAAATTGTCCGCCCGTTTGAGTTGAAAGTGAACGCAATAGGCCAAAATCCGCCGTTAGATTGAGTGTTTCGAGTGCCAAATCACGTACAATAAACTGCCCCGTCACGCTTTCAACTTTGTCTTTTAGACTCGTAGTTGCTTTATACTGATAAACGCCTTCGGTAAGTCCGCTCAATTCAAAACGAGAGTTGCCTTCCGTGTTGGTATAAGTATAAGGTTGTGTTTTACCGCGTTCGTTGGTAATTTCGAGACGGATACTCTGCCCGTAGATTTTCTCGTAAATATCGTTATAGACCTCAGTTTCAAAGGCTACTTTGTCACCTACATTATACTCATTGGCGAGCGGATACACCCGAAACTTGCGTTTATCCTCTTTGACCGAAATCAATTGCATGACTTTTTGGAGCAGCTCGTCCACGGCCTCTTGTTTTTCGGTGAGAGCGTATTCTTCCATGCGCCACTGCCAAATCCCTTCTCCTGCCAACACCGCTGATTTGCGTGCACCGCCTGTGTTGAGCATCAGTAGTGGTTTGTTGGTTTTTAGGTTACCAACATTTTGATAAAGAACCACTTCACTGCCAGGCAGTAGGCGATATTCCCCAAAAGGGACTGTAAGCGGGGGCATTTTCTCCAAAATACGCAGTTTTTCAGGGTCTAAATTCAGCAACTTAAAGTTGGGGTTAAAACGTCCCGTCACTTTGTCCACTTGTCCTGCATTGGCGTTGATGGCCACGGCCGAATTGAGTTGACTTACTTTGGTATTGTTGGCTTGTGTTCCCAAAATAAAAAATACGGGCGTATTATCGCGTTGGAGATAACGCTGGATAATATCGCCACCTATATTGAACATATCGGGCAGCTGATGGAGTACGATGAGGTCGTATTTTTTGTCGGGATAGGTTTCGGCGTTGGGGTTGATACCGAAAATTCTCACGTCCACTTCATAATTAAGGTTTTTCTCCAAGATTGTCCGAATGGCCTTGATGTCGGGGTGGGTAGCCAGTGCCAGCAACAGCACTTTTTCTTTTCCGTCAATAATGTCAAGATATACATCACGGCGGTTATTACGATTGGTAAACTCGCCTTTCAAGGTTTCAACTTCTACTACATAATGTTGAACGCCTTTCACATTGGAAGAAGTTTGAAAAGTGATTTGCTTAAAATCTTCTTTTTGCCCAAAAGCTACGCGTTGACTGCTCAAGGTAGTGCTACCTTGCCGAAGAGAAACGGTGACAGTCTGTCCCTGATAACCACTTGCTACAATATCGGCTTGGATAGGAAACTGATTGCCCAGATACGCAATTTTATTGGCCGAAATATTTTTGATACTTACGTCGCGCTTGGGTAGCGTATCACCTACGCCAATGCTGTGTACCCGAAAAGGATAATTGGAGTAAGTAGGAGCTAACCCTTGGTTGCTGATACCGTCGGTGAGCAAAACTACATCAGTCAAGTTACGACCTTCGTAGTTGTTTTTGGCACTACCCAACAAATCTGATAGGTTGGTGGTCGTACGGTCAAACTTCAGTTTCGATAGCTCATCTTGGTAGTTTTCGCTGTTGAGGGTCTGTACAGCCACCTCCAGACCTTCATCGTCCAAAGATTCTTTCAGACTTGCTAAAGTAGCGAGCATTTTACTCCCATAGCTGCCTACGGATTCGGAGTTATCAATCGCCAATACGACTTTGGGTTTGTCGCTGAGGGTTTGAATGCTGCGCAAGAGTGGATTTAGCAATAAAAACGCGATGATACTAACTAAAGCCCCGCGAAAGGCGGCCAAAGCGTAGTTAATGGGTTTACTCCAAATAGGTTTGGGTTGATAGAGGAAATAAGCATAGCCCATCCCTGCCAACACGCAAACTCCTACGTACCATAATGGTGTCTGAAAAATAATCTCGGCTGCTAATATCATTTGTTTTGTGTTTACATCACCATACCTCCATCTACCTGTAATACTTGACCTGTAATGTATTTTGACATATCAGAGGCCAAAAATACGGCACAGTCTGCTACTTCTTCGGGGTTTCCGCCGCGTTTGAGCGGAATACTCTGCTTCCATTCTTCAATGGCTTTTTCGTTGAGCTCGCCCGTCATTTCGGTTTCAATAAAACCTGGGGCAATGGCATTGCAACGAATATTCCGTGAGCCAAGTTCTTTGGCTACTGATTTTGTAAAGCCAATCATTCCCGCTTTTGAAGCCGCATAATTGGCCTGTCCAGCATTGCCCGTTAAGCCTACCACGGAAGTAATATTGATAATTGAGCCACTTCGGGCTTTCATCATTACTTTGGTTACGGCTTTGGTGAGGTTAAAGATAGACTTTAAATTAACGCGAATTACTTCGTCCCATTGTTCTTCGGTCATGCGCATCAATAAACCATCGCGGGTAATGCCCGCATTATTGATGACCACATCAACCGTGCCGAAATCGGCTACTACTTGAGTGATGAGGTCTTCGGCGGCTTTAAAATCGGAAGCATCGGAGCGGTAGCCCTTTACTTTTGTACCAAATTGCTGAAGTTCTTCTTCTAAGGCTTGGCCTTTTTCAACGCTTGATAAATACGTAAAGGCAACTTGAGCACCTTCTTGGGCAAAGCGAGTGGCAATGGCTTTCCCGATGCCACGAGAAGCACCTGTTACGATAGCGACTTTGTTTTGTAAAAGAGACATTTGTAAGTAATTAAGTTTCAATTAATTTACGAATAGCACTCACGGTGTGCTTAAAACTTTCAGAACGATTGTCTTCTAAATTTAAAAATGGAGCGATTCGTTCAGAGGACTCTAATTTAGGCAATACACTCTTTTTGGCGTATTCGGGGATAATTTTTAGTAAATACCTATTTGGATTGGTGATTTTGTCCACATTTTTGAAATCAGATTTTGACTGGTATTGTTCTGGCTTTAGGCGTGGATAGGCAGCACTAACTGCCTTTAAATCTCCTAAAAACCAAGATTCTAATTCTTTGCAAATAATTCTAATTGAATACTCACACTTACAAGAGCCTTCTATAATGCTGTTAAGTTCGTTTTTAAGCTCTACACAATTTGAACTATCCTGATCTCTTGTTATCAATATTTTTGCTCCAGGTGTTTGGCTAATTGTTGGCAATGTTTTTCTCAGTGCTTTCTCTAAATCTTGCTTGCCTTGGTGAGGAAACACTTTGAACCCCACATCTTCAGGAAGTATCCTTGGAAGCAATGAATCCATTACAATTTTTGCGGAGAGTTCTTCGGTAAAAACGTAAAGTATTTTCATTTTATAAATTTGCTCCACTAATGTAATGATTACGCCATAGCCAACCCAATTCGTTTTCTTTTGCTAAATCAACCACCACTTTGTCATCAGCTGCTGCTTTAATCGTAGTAAATCCCTTTTCTTTTACTAAAAAAAATAACTCCTTTACCTCTAATCCATTCACAAAATCAGGTGAGTGGGTAGAAACCAAGACCTGTCCACCTCTTTCGGCATACTCTCTGATTTCTTCACATAATTGTAGTAGTAAATCAGGGTGAAGAAAATTTTCTGGTTCTTCTATACAAAGTAAGGGATGTGGTTCTGGGTCATGTAATAAAATCATATACGCAAACATTTTTATGGTACCATCCGAAACATAACGTGCTACAAACGGATCTTTAAAGTTTTCGTCCTGAAAGCGCAAAATGATTCTTCCGTCTTCTGTTTCTTTCGCTTCCACTTGATTAATACCTGGAATTCTTCTGGGTAACTTCTTCAGTATATCGTTAAACAAGTCTCGGTGATAGTCGTACATGTATTTTGTCACTTGAGCTAAGTTATCTCCCGTTACAGATAGGTGATCAGAAATTCCAGTATCTGAAATGCGTTTCCCGTATTCAATTGTAAAGTTAGATACATACCATTTTTCAAGTAATGCCCTAAAAGAACTAATAGCTTTAAATTGTTCAAATTGACCTAAGCCTTTGATAGCTAATATGTCAGGACTTGTTACCTTTTGCTCTATTCTTTTTGCCTCAACGCCCGTTTTGCCATATTCGTTTTCATTTGTAATTGCATAACCTATTCCCTCCTTGAAATCTAAAAAATGCCATGGCTTTCCTGTTTTTTGGCCTCGTCTATACTTTAAAGTTTCCCTACTAATGTAAACTTTGCCGTTTTTAAAGCCAATTTTTAGATAATAAGTAATTAAAGGAGAAGTTTCTACATCTTCATGTTGATTCCTGAACTTTATTTCAAGTGTGATAAAGTCTTTATTAATATCAGCCCCTCGGGTAATTAATTCTTGAAAGCCACCTCGTTTGTTGAGAGCAATTGTTACATTTGTTTGGAGTGAATCGCTCAAAAAACCGAATACATCAAAAAAAGTTGATTTCCCAGAGCCATTGGGGCCTAAAAAAACAGCCATTTTAGGAATATTCTTAATGGTTGTGTTTTTAAAAACTTTGAAGTTTTCAACTTTTATTTGCTCTATTCGCATCATGGAGGGAATTAACTTGACCTTATTTCGGAAATACATTGGCTTCCACAATCTCGCACAAGATATGCCCCAGTAAAATATGACATTCTTGAATACGAGGGGTATCTTTGGAAGGAATATTGAGCAAAAATTTACTTACCTCTTTCATTTTTCCGCCCGTTTCGCCTGTCATGCCTACGGTAATCATGCCCAGCTTGTTGGCGGCTTCGAGGGCTTTTACGACGTTGGGCGAATTTCCCGAAGTGGAAATTCCTACTAAGACATCACCTTCTTTGCCC
>JBGAUP010000454.1:0-2768 GCA_044228585.1 Runella sp.
GCTGAACGGATAAAGACATATGATTTAGGACATTTATTAAGGAGTGAATCCTAGGCTAAATGGTATATTTTTTATAGTTGATAGACTAACTTACCTAAAAACCCATGACCTGTCAAGTGGCACTGCCGCTTTTTTCGTCAAAAAACCGTGAAATGACTATATTGCTCCGTGAAATGATACTAAATGAAATGTTTCACGAGTGCGAACCAACGCCGTGTTATTGCTGCCTGAAACAAGGATTCTATAAAAAATATCCTTATTGGGTATATTTTTAAATTAGCAGGCGGAAGCGAAATACATGAAAAGTAATTTTGCTGCGAAAGGTGTATTTTTGTTTTTCTAAACCTTGTTTTTTATATGAACAACACGCCCAAACCATCCTTTACCGATTATCTACACTTACACTTTCTGGTGGTGATTTGGGGGTTTACGGCTATTTTGGGCAAATTGATTAACCCTGATTTATCGCGGGTGAGTCTTACTTTTTTTCGGACGCTATTGGCCGCCCTCGGGCTGGCTTTGGTACTGTGGGTGAGGAAAGAATGGAAAAATGTACCCCCACAACGACGCTGGCAGATGCTGGGCGTGGGAGTAATTATGGGCGTACATTGGCTTACTTTCTTTGCCTCAGCCCACCTATCAAGTGCTTCGGTGTGTTTGGCAGGAATGTCCACTACTTCGCTATTTACCGCTTTGTTAGAGCCCCTTTTCAGCCGTAAGCGGGTACGTCCGTTAGAGATTTTGCTAAGTTTAGTAGTGATTGCGGGACTTTACCTCATTTTTAGGTTTGAATTTGACCAGTCTTTGGGGCTTGGCTTGGCTTTGACATCGGCCTTTTTGGCAGCACTTTTTACCATTGCCAACAGTCGTTTTACCAAAAAACACAACGCATTGCTGATTACTTTCTACGAAATGGCAGGCGCAAACTTAGGAATGTTGGTGGGACTTATGGCAATAGCCGCCACGAGTGGCCTCTCCCAAGCCGAAATCATCCCGCAGCCAACAGACTGGATTTGGTTATTGATTTTGGCTATCGTTTGCACGGTATATGCTTATTCGGCAGGGGTACATTTGCTCCGAAAAATTTCCCCCTTTACGTTCAACCTCACCGTCAACCTTGAACCTGTTTACGGCATAGGATTGGCTTACCTGATTTTGGGAGAACAAATGACCCCTGGGTTTTACGCGGGGACGTTGGTGATTTTATTGGCGGTGATAGCCTACCCAATGCTCATTCAGTGCTTCTCAACATCCTGATTATTTTCGGAATACTTTGTTCCAAATCTTATCCCAACCCTCGCGATCAGCGGGAAGCGGCGCATCGCGTTTGATATATTTGCCGTTGGCATCTATCAAAACACCAAAAGGTGCGTGCGTAATTGCCCATTCATTTTCAAAAAATAGGTTCTGATTCTGGGTCAATTTTACGTGTAAACCGCGATTTTTATTCTTCACTACGTTTTCGAGCCACACTTCTTCCTTCGTTTTGTACTCGCACAAAAACACAAAATTGAGTTGTTCTTTAGGCAAAGAAGCTTGAAACTGACGTGCGTCGGCCAACGCACGACGACCGTACTCGTCGTTTGTCCAAAAAATAAGATAGGTAGGTTTTCCTTTACTTTGCCGTTTAATTTCATCCCAAACCTCACTACCCTCCATGTAGTTTTTTTGAAATGCCCAAAGCCCCGAACCTATATTTTCTAAATAATTGCCCACCTCCTGCGCCCCAATTAGTTGTCGAGCTTCTCGAATAGCGGTAGTATCCGCACTTTCAAGGTGGTGAATTTCATCCAACGAGCGAATGTAATACGCATTAGTCAATGTTGGACGAATATGCTCGTACCATTGCACCATCTTAGTAGTAGGTGCCGTGTAAAGATTTGTTACGTAAAAAATAGGCTTTAAGTATTCCAGTTCAGTGGTCGTGTATTGTTCACCGTATTTCCTAACGTATAATTCATAAGCATTGATGACTTCTAAGGTATCTCGTCGCTTGTTAAACAACGTACTCAAAAATGTTATGTCTTTCATTTTGGCCGTTCCTCCCTGTATAAACTCCTGAAGTTTTAGACTGTCTTGGGCCGTGAGATGAGGGACATACTTTAAAATCAGCGAAGATAGCATCGAAACTGGGAGCGATGCTTCGGGGAGATTGGGCGTAGTAGCAACGGCATGATTGAAAAATCGCTGAAAACAGTCGGCTTTTGAGAAGGTAAGTAGCGAAGTGGAATCTAAACCTACGGCATTTATGACATTAAACCCGATTCGGGATTCAATACGCTCCACGGATTTGGGAGTCAGGGGGATATTCAACCCCCTAATACCCCAAAGTGCGGCTGGTACTGGCTCGGCTCGTTGTTCCAAAAAATCGTAAAACTTAGCTTTTGCTGAATTTTCTAGGGAAGACACCACCCATTGCTCAAGCAGGGGCTGGGGTTCTTTGAGTGCCATAAACGAACGAAAAAACTGAATACGGCGGTCGCGTTCAGCGCAGACTTTTTCCCAATACTTGAGCGTCTCGGAAGCTTTATTAGTAGGTTCTGGATGGGTTTTCAGCCATTTATTCAATTGAATATCAAACTGAGTGTGCAGGTTGTTAGTAGCGGCATTGAGTCCTCCAAACTGTAAGGGTACAGTAGTAGGTGTTAATGCCAATGTTTTTGGAGCAGGTTTCCAGTCAAAGCATATCCCTTCTTTTACTTGGGGAGGGGCGGCAGAAGGTTTTACGGAATACCGTCTTGAAAAAGCACTTCAAGTGGCTTTTGAAA
>JBGAUP010000062.1:0-23067 GCA_044228585.1 Runella sp.
CGCTGAGTGTTAATCATGCAAAGGGAACCTATGGAACGATTATTCATACGGGTATCAAAAGTATGAAAAGCAGTAAAAAACAGGGAGAGTTGACCGTAACGGCCGATTGGCTCGACAAAAACGGCGGACTCATGCTTACCGAAACCACGACTTACGTTTTTATGGGAGATGCTAAAACGCGTACCGTTGACCGTATCACCACCCTCACGGCCAAAACTGACGTCACGTTCAAAGACGTAAAAGATGGGATGTTTGCCATTCGGGTAGCGCGGCAGTTAGAACACCCTTCTAAAGGGCCCGACGTCTTTACCGACGCCAACGGGGTAGCTACCAAAGTTCCCGTCATGGACAATACTGGCGTAACGGGCAACTACCGTACGAGCGAGGGAATTGAAGGAGAAAATGTGTGGAGTACCCGAGCCCGCTGGTGCAATCTTCGCGGCAAAATGGGGGATGAAACCATTAACGTTGTCATCATAGACCATCCTAAAAACGTAGGTTATCCTACTTACTGGCACGCCCGTGGCTACGGACTTTTTGCGGCCAATCCATTGGGGCAAAAGGTATTTAGTAACGGCAAAGAAAACTTAAATTTAACCCTTAAAAACGGCGAATCCACCACATTCCGCTACCGAACGGTGATTGCCTCCGAAAGTTTGTCAGACGAGAAAATTAATCAGATTACCACCGATTTTGGGAAAGTGAAATAGTATTTTCGTATTTCTACAAAAAGGGTGATGCAACCGCGTCATCCTTTTTTTGTGCCGTTTCGATTGCCAAAACGCTTCGACAGCCTTCCTTAACGTTTTAATGTGTGTTCTATACGCTTGGCAAACTTAAATTAATCTTTCCATAGCCCCAGCATTATTTTTGACCTGAAAACAACGTGAATAACAAATAACTCATTGAACACATGCCAAACACTAAGACCAAAATTGACGAGTGGGAAGTACGCGATTTGGAAGACAACGGTCTTTTGAGAATATATGTCGAACACAATACCGAAATGGGAAATCGTGGCGTACCGGGCATTCAGGTGTGGTACACCATTGCGGGTAGCACATCTATCGTCAACTACGAACCTTTGCACGTAGAACGATGGGCTTATCAAGCGCAAAAACAAGGCACGGAAGCATACCTGATAGAGGACAATTCATGGATTTATTACCCCGATACTTATATCAAAAATTATTTGGTAGTAGGCGAAAAATTGAAAGCGAGAGTAGAAGTAAAGGTTCGTAGTAAGAATACGTCTGTTATCAAAGAATACGAATTGCCTTTCTCACTGGAAGATTAGTGGAAATTTGACTCAATTAAACATTCTCAACCATGACATTCTTTTGGGTTCTTTGGGGCTTTGATGCGATTATTTCCCTCATTATCCTCTATTTCTTTTTCGTAGGTTTGGCCGATGGGTCAGTTTCTTCCTTCAATATGGGGCTATGGCTGATGATATTGGCCACGGTTGGAGGGGTGATGCTGGGAAGTCTTTGGTTAAAGTCGAACAATCACCTTTCTTTCGCAAAAGTTATTCTTTGTATTCTTGCCGTTCCAGGCTTATTATATGGACTTTTTGTTTTAATGATGCTGGGCAATAATGGGCGTTGGAACTAACTAAGGTAATAGCAAAGATGAATCACCATAACTCAAAAAGCGATACTCATTTGCTAAGGCCGCATCATAAATGTTTCGCCAATTGGGACCAACAAACGCTGCTACGAGTAGCATTAGAGTCGAATTAGGCTGGTGATAATTGGTAATCAACCCTTTACACAGTTTAAAATCATAGCCTGGGAAAATCATAATCTCCGTTTCGCCCACGAGTTCTTCCGAACTATTTTCTTTCATAAAAGCTATAATTGCTTTTAGTGACTCTTCGGGCGTAGGTAGTGTTACCTCATTTTGGTAAGGCGCAAGTTTTTCAATAAAAAATGGTTGCCGATTAGTCTTCTCTTGGTTGGCCCATAGTTTGGCACCGTACCAGTACAAACTCTCCAACGACCGCATGGAGGTCGTGCCGACGGCAATGATATTTTCGACGTTGTCAAGTAATTCCTCAATCAACGTCCGACTATATACCACCTGTTCGGTGTGCATGGAATGTTCCACTGCATTTTGGACTTTTACGGGCTGAAAAGTACCCGCTCCCACGTGCAAAGTCACAAAAGTGTGCTTAATGCCTTTTGAGGCTAATTTTTCAAATACATTTTCGGTAAAATGCAACCCTGCAGTAGGAGCAGCGACGGCCCCCTCTATTTTAGAATAAACGGTTTGGTACGTTTCGACATCCCGCGCCTCGGTTTTTCGGTTCAAATAGGGCGGTAATGGAATTTCACCCAACGCTCGAATCACTTCGGCAAAAGTCGGAGATTCATCCCCAGAATCCCAGGTGAACTTTACCCAATTTTTCTCCATATCCGCCCATTCGGCCCTTATTCGTAACTCATGATTGGTCATTCGTAGTTCGGTACTCAAGACCTCCTTCTCCTTCCAGCGTTTTTTATTCCCAACCATACAACTCCATACACAACTTTGGGTTTGTTGCATCGCGTCGTTAATGACACGCGTGGGTAGTTCGGGATGGAGCAGAAAAACCTCAATCATCGCCCCTGTCGGTTTCTGAAAAAACACCCGCGCGGGAATCACCTTGGTATCGTTGAAAACCAAAAAACTTTTCTCAGGCAGATAATCAGCCAAGTTGTAAAAATGCTGGTGTGTGATGTTGCCTGCTTGATAAATCAGCAACTTAGAAGCATCACGCGGCTCAACGGGATAGCGAGCGATTCGTGCATCGGGCAAATCGTATTGATAATCGGTAAGAAGTACTTCCACTTATTCTTCTATTTTTGGTTTTATCATCAATCGTACGGGCAAAGCCAACACAATGACGAGCAATAAACCTACAACCAAATAAAATAGCCCCTCAAAATCAGCAATTTTGTACTTAAACTCATTGTTGACCGTGGCCAAGGCAAAGACAGTCATCGCCACAAGCGTATTTATCATTGCTATCAAACAGTACATCCAGTTTTGAAGGTGTTCATTGAATTCATCGCGTTGAGCCGACCACTCGACCTGGTTCGGAATGGGAAGTAGGTGGCTGGGAAGTTTGAGCAATTGTCGTCCCAGAGCCATCAACAAAACATTGTTTGCTAATATCAACCCAACAACGATATAAAATACATCTGATTTTCTCATAAACTCGTCAGCCTTACCAGTAGCATCAAAATGGACACCCACCTCTTGCCCAAAAAGGCTGTAACTATACACTGATACTACAAAAACGGCTATCATCGAAAACACTCGCCAGATGCGAATGCTAAAGGTTGTTATTTTCATATTAAAAATAGTAAGGGTCAAAAGTTATTAGCCCAGGAAACTCTCCCAACTAATAACTCTCAACCCTTCATTCATGTTTTTTTGAGAATCAAGTTGTGGCGATTTCTATTTCTTCGCCATCTTTATCATAAAATTTAAACTCAGTGATAGGCAGTGAGCTATCTTTTAGAAGTTTGACCCACGATTTGTATTTAAACAACCATTTGAGTCGGGGCGACGGGAAGCCCGCCGTAAAGTACGCGTGCAAGTACGGGTGAAGGGCTACCGACACCTTTTGCTCGTTTTGTTTGGTCAACAAATATTCGAGGTTACTTTCGATAATGTCAGAAATCAGGATACTGGGCTGAATCGTACCTGTACCGTTACAAGTAGGACAAACTTCACGCGTTACGATATTAATCTCTGGGCGAACCCGTTGACGCGTGATTTGCATCAATCCAAACTTAGTAAGCGGTAATAAGGTGAACTTTGAGCGGTCGGCCTTCATTTCGGCTTTCATCACGTCGTATAGTTCTTTCTTATGTTCAGCTTTGCGCATATCAATAAAGTCCACCACGATAATGCCCCCCATATCGCGTAAGCGAAGTTGGCGGGCTATTTCTTTGGCCGCTTCAATATTGGTATGAAGTGCTGTGTCTTCCTGACTTTCCTCGCTATTGGACTTGTTGCCGCTGTTGACATCTATGACATGGAGCGCTTCGGTGTGGTCAACGATTAGATAACCACCACCTGGTAAGCTAACCGAACGTCCAAATAATGACTTAATTTGCTTTTCAAGACCGACTTGTTCATACAGTTTATTTTTTCCGCTGTAGAGTTTAACAATTTTTTCTTTTTCGGGAGCAATCGTATGAATAAAATCTCTAATGTCATCGTACATCTCTTTCGTATCTACGGTGATGCTATCAAACGTATCGTTGAGCATATCACGCATAATCGAGGAAGCACGATTCATTTCCCCAATGATTCGGTCACGGGGTTTGGCCTCGTTCAAGGCTTTCATTCCTTGTTCCCATTTCCTAATGGAATTTTGAATATCCTTATCCAATTCATCCACGTCTTTATTAGCCGCTACCGTCCGGACAAGGATTCCGAAGTTGGCGGGTTTAACCGAAGTCATCAGTTTATGAAGACGAGTCCGCTCGGTTTTATCCGTAATTTTTTTGGAAATGTTAACCGAGTTGGAAAAGGGCACCAAAACCGCATACCTACCAGCAATAGATATATCGCAGGACAATCGAGGGCCTTTGGTTGAAATAGGTTCTTTAACGACTTGCACCAAAATAGGTTGGTTTTTGGCCAACACCTTGTCTATTTTGCCCAACTTATCAATTTCTGGCTCCATTTTGAAATGATTCAATTTGCCAGAAGTGATTCGCTTAGCGATGACGTCTTTGGTGAGTTTATTCAGCGACTGTACGTTAGCACCTAAATCATGGTAGTGTAGAAAAGCATCTTTTTCGTATCCAATGTCAACAAAAGCAGCGTTCAAGCCAGTAACGAGTTTCCGAACGGTACCCAAATAAATGTCACCGACCGTAAAACTGCTTTCCGACTCCTCCACATGATACTCCACAAGACGCTTTTCTTGTAAAAGCGCAATGCGAGTACCTTTTTGTGAGGCACTAATGATTAATTCGCTACTCAATGTTATGAAGGGATATAGGGTGAAAACCAGTACGTAATAGGTTACGTATGGTTAAAAACAACTACATAGTCCGATAAATTATCGTAGAAGTGTATAAAACCCCAAAACCAAGGTATAATTGTACCTTGGTTTTGAGATTCAGAAATTATTTCTTCTTGTGACGATTCTTTCTGAGGCGCTTTTTACGTTTGTGGGTAGCGATTTTATGTCTTTTTCTTTTTTTACCGCAAGGCATAGCTTTAAAGTGTTTTAAATGTTATAAAAATGTCAATATTTTGATTTTGAGAATTTTAACGGGTATAGCATAGCACGTTATTCCCGCTTCTACTCTGAACTCAATCATTTCAATTCTTTCTCCAATTCAGCAATTGCTGCTTGAATGGTGGGGTCTTTTTCTTGGCCTTTCACTACCGAGAGTTCTTCCAAAGCCTCTTTATTTTTACCCGTTTGCGCCAATGAAACGCCCAAATAGAAGCGAGCCTTAGAATTATTGGGGTGTACTTTCAACAACTGTCGGAAGCGTTCTATCGCTTTTTCGTACTGATTAGAACGCATCGAAAGCAATCCCAAATTAAACAATGCTACCTCATTGGTAGGGTCATTAGCCAAAACCTCTCGTAACAGCATAATCCCCTGCATAGGAGTTTCTGTTGAAACATAAGTCATGGCAAG
Source organism: Runella sp. (assembly GCA_044228585.1). Taxonomy (GTDB): domain Bacteria; phylum Bacteroidota; class Bacteroidia; order Cytophagales; family Spirosomataceae; genus Runella. Next base: position 5,660 of record JBGAUP010000062.1, read on the forward strand.
ATTGGCCTTAGCGTTCAGTAAGTTAGGGTTTTTGTCAAGGGCTTTTTGGTACCACTCGCGTGTCTTAACCCCTAAGTTTGCTGATTTTTTGTCGTCTGTTGCAAAGCCAAACGCGTCATAATAACGGTCTCCTGCACGCAATAGGTTCTGCTCAGAAGGGTCAAGCATAGCTACTGTTTCAGCGTACTTAGCCGAACTATCAAACTTTCTAACTTGCGAATAAAAATCAGAAAGCTGAGAGGCGGCATTTGATTTTTTCTTTGTATCAGTTGCCGTTGTATATTGTTGAAGCAGCTGATTTACAGTGTGTTGTTGCTCAGAGGTTAAAGGCGTCGTATGCGTGTTCGAGGCAGCAGAAGGCGTACCTTCTTCCTTCGATGCAGGCGACTGCGCTTGCGTGCTATCTTTTCCGCCAACCAGTTTTCGGTCTTGTGTACTAACCACTACCTTCGGTAAGCTATAAAGCCCTCCTGTAAGAAGCGTAGCCAATACAATTACTATCCAAACTGAACGATTCATAACACTTTTTTAAGCTTCTGAGCGGCACTTAACAATATTTACTTGTCTGAGCCTTTTACTTGCTCTACAAAAACTTTAGCAGGCTTGAAACTTGGAACGTAATGCTCGTCAATCACAATAGCCGTGTTTTTAGAGATGTTACGAGCTACTTTCTTAGCACGCTTTTTGTTTACGAAACTACCAAAACCACGAACATAAATGTTCTCACCTTTGGCCAATGAATCTTTTACTACTGAGAAAAACGCTTCAACTGTTTCAGAAACGTGTGCTTTTTCGAGGCCGGTTTGATCGGCAACTGCGGCGATTAAGTCTGCTTTCGTCACTTTTGTTAAACTTTAAGGTTATAAAACTGTTATTTTTTGGAAATAAGTTTCAAAAATCTTACATAGCCGATGTGTTGTAGCTATACGGCTTGTTTTGAGCGCACAAAAGTAGTACTTTTTCGACAAATTGCGAAAATCTTTTACGTCTTAATTTCAAAAAAAACATTCCGAATCCATTGAATAACAAGTTTTTTGCTGATAAGCTCATCCATTGGTATCAACATCATCACCGAGATTTACCCTGGCGTCATACCCGTAATCCCTACTATATTTGGCTCTCGGAAGTTATTCTCCAACAGACCCGTATCGCCCAAGGATTACCTTATTATGAACGCTTTGTTAAGACCTATCCCACGGTCTTTGATTTAGCTTCTGCCCCCCAACAGGACGTCATCCGATTGTGGCAAGGATTAGGGTATTACTCTCGTGCTCGCAACCTTCACCAAACAGCTCAATTCATTGCCCAAGAGCTGAATGGAAAATTTCCCGAAACGTACGCCGAACTTCTAAAACTCAAAGGAATCGGTCCCTATACCGCGGCGGCTATTGCCTCCTTTGCCTTTGACGAAGCCGTAGCCGTGGTGGACGGAAACGTGTATCGTGTATTGGCACGGGTATTTGGAATCAAGACCGACATTGGGAGTACCGAAGGTCAAAAACAATTTGCTCAACTGGCCAATCAACTGATCCCTTATGAACAGCCAGCTACTTACAATCAAGCCATTATGGAGTTTGGAGCCATCCATTGCACTCCTACTTCACCCGATTGTCTGCTGTGTCCGCTACAAGCTAAATGTGAAGCCAATGCAACAGGAAGCATCAATCAACTTCCCGTAAAACTCAAAAAAACGAAGGTACGCGAGCGTTTTTTTAATTATTTTGTCATCGTTCAAGATGATTTAATCGCCCTACGCCAACGTACCGACCGCGACGTATGGCAGCAGCTCTACGATTTTTTTTTAATAGAAACCGAGGGACTTATTTCGTCCGTTGATGAACTGCCCGAATCTCTCTTTATTAAATCTCTTTTATCTCAATCTGTCATTATCCCACCCACCCGTACTTATACTCATATTTTGACGCACCAGCGCATCCAAGCTCAATTTTGGATAGCGCAGATTCCTCCCAAAACAGAGTTCATACTTGCCGAGAAAATGGCTTTTTTTACCCACGAAGAAATTGAGAAACTACCCAAGCCAGTGTTGATTACGTCTTATTGGAAAGAGCAATTTTTTGAGTAAATTTGTCCTTACAAATTCATCAGACTTATTCTTTCAAATCTGTAACTTTTAATACATAACTTATACAATGGCTGGCGTAAACAAAGTAATTTTATTGGGTAATTTGGGGAGTGACCCCGAGGTTCGTCACTTAGAAAATGGTTCTGCCGTAGCTCGTTTCAACATCGCTACTTCTGAAAATTATACCAACCGCAACGGGGAGCGCGTGGAGCAAACCGAATGGCACCGAATTGAATTGTGGGATAATTTGGCGAAAATCGCCGAACAATATCTAAAGAAAGGCAATACGGTCTATATTGAAGGGAAATTGCGCACTGAAACTTGGACAGACAAAGAGGGAAAGCAACGCGAAGGCAAAACAGTACGGGCTAATACAATGCAGCTGGTAGGTGGACGCAGTAGTGGAGGAGGAGGTACTGAGGAGGGACAGTCATCTTATAATGCGCCTCAATCAGCCCCAGTTGCTCGTCCAGTAGTTTCTAAGCCTGCTGAACCCATTTCCGCTGACCTTAGTAGTTCTGGTGGAGATGATGATTTGCCCTTCTAAACTTAGTACTCTGCCCCTGACGAGTTTGCTGAACCCGTCAGGGGTCATTTCTTAGCGGCGTACTATTTGCATTTTTACTTCATAATTATCTTTAGATGCTGGCGGGGTGACAGGGTAAGGATTTACTTGCTTCAATATGAACAAATATTTTTGACTGTTGATGGCCACATCTAAAGAATCCTGTGTGACGAATCCCTTTTTTCTATCTGGCATAACAAACTGACATTCGCCAAGACACATTTTGACTTTTTGTTGGCCATTGATATTCAAATCTACCACTACTTCGCCCGCTCGGATACATACGGCATTGGCTGGACAACGGCTATCGGCTACTTCATCAAATGACAGGCTAAATCCGTCTAATTGCGCTTGCTGGTTGATTTTTAGGGCGAAATCTGCTCCCAAATTCTGCTCAACGGCATTAAGATTTTCAGTTTTACAACCCAAAACAGTAAGGAATACAAATACGAGTGCTTTTTTCATGGCTTATGTTTATTTTATTGATGATACGAACACTATATCCGCATCTACTTCCATGACGCAACCTACTTTAAAATAGTTGTAATCTCTTCTCCGATGAAATTAACCATTAAAGAACTCAATCACGTTGCAATATACGTAGCAAATGTCGAAAAAAGCGTGGTATTTTACCAAGAAATATTAGGTCTGAAGAAACTACCCCGTCCTGCGTTCGATTTTCCAGGAGCTTGGTTTCAATTAGGTAAAAACCAAGAGCTTCACTTGATAGGGATTCGTACCGAACCTGTGGTTTCGGGGTCCAGAAGTAACCACTTTGCCCTCGAAGTGTTCGATATAAAGGCATGGGAAGACCATTTAAAGCGACAAAATGCTACTTATCGTCCCCCCAAGCCCCGTCCAGACGGAGTTTTGCAAATCTTTGTGCAAGACCCAGATGGCTATTGGGTCGAACTCTTTGCAAGGAGTTAATCTTATTTTTTCTCAAAAGCCAAAGCTGCGCCGTTCATGCAATACCGCAAGCCCGTTGGGCGAGGGCCATCGTCGAATACGTGCCCTAAGTGGGCGTCACAAACCGCACAAATCACCTCATCGCGTTCCATTCCAAAACTTTTGTCTTTTTCGTCTTTTAGGACTTTTTTGTTGAGTGGGGCATAAAAACTTGGCCAACCCGTTCCAGAGTCAAATTTGGTATCTGAACTAAACAGGGGAGTGCCACAACACACACATTTGTAGGTACCTTTTTCTTTATTGTTCCAGTAAGGTCCAGTAAAAGCACGTTCAGTGCCTTTTTGGCGCGTAACGTAAAACTGCATTGGAGTTAAGATTTTTTTCCATTCGGCATCGGTTTTTACAACGCGTTTTAAGTCCTGTACTTTCTGTTGGGCAATTGCCCATGGCCCCATAAATGATATACCTCCCAAAGTGCGGATGAAATTACGACGGTTCATGTTATTAGGTTATTTGGTTGTTTTGCTTATATTAACGTAACAGTTCATTTGAAAGTTTTACCCTATCCAAAAATGCTTCCACATTGGCAACTTACTGGCAAAAAAGCGCTCGTGACGGGCGGCACAAAAGGTATCGGACGCGCCACTGTCCAAATTTTATTTAAAATGGGAGCAGAAGTTTTGCTCGTAGCCCGCAATGCTACTGAAATAAACCAACACGTTACAGATTATCAAGCCCAAGGATTTCAAGTAAGTGGTTTGGCCCTCGACTTAGGCAAACAATCCTCAACCCAACAGCTCGTAGAAGCCATCACGAATGAAGGGGGTAAGTTAGACATTCTGGTCAATAACGTAGGAACAAACATTCGTAAACCTACGATTAGTTACGCCCGTGATGAGTATGACACTATCATTGATACCAACTTGCGTTCGGCATTTTCGCTATCGCAAGCGATGTATCCGTTTTTAAAAATCAGCAAGGGGTGTATTGTAAATGTAACTTCAGTAGCAGGGCTTACATCACTACGCAGTGGCTCCATTTACGGAATGACCAAAGCCGCTCTCAACCAACTTACCCGCAACTTGGCCTGCGAATGGGCTGACGACGGAATCCGCGTCAATGCCGTTGCTCCTTGGTATATCGAAACCCAGTTGACTGAAGCTGTTTTGTCAAATCCAGCGGCTCTTAGTGATATAATATACCGTACGCCCTTGCGCCGAGTGGGCCAACCCGAAGAAGTTGCCAATGCTATTGCGTTTTTGTGTTTGCCAGCTGCCAGCTACATCACAGGCCATATTTTGGCCGTTGATGGGGGTTTTACAGTGTACGGTTTTTAAGTACCAAAGCATAGGATATCTGTTAATAGTTGGAGAATGTACTTTGATAATCAATAAGTTGTGCCCAAAAAGTACCTTGAAGTCGTTTCCCGACTACTTAAAGGAAAAGTCCAAAAATTGCTTCGTTTTTAAAAAATTTTAAAAAATAAATTTATAGAAATTTTTAATACCGCAAAAAAATTCATTTTTTCGGGTCAGAATTGACTTACTAAACCCTCAACCTCTCATGTCAAAACAAAACCAAAGCTACGTTGGACCACTGATTATCATTGGTTTATTATTCTTTGTATTCGGGTTTGTTACCTGGGTAAACGGCACACTCATTACATTTTTTAAGAAAGCATTTAGTCTCGATAATACCAGTTCTTACCTTGTTACGTTTGCATTTTTTATTTCTTATACGGTCATGGCGATTCCGTCATCGGAAGTGTTGAAACGTACAGGATTTAAAAATGGGATGTCGCTTGGTTTGGCAATTATGGCCGTTGGGACATTGATTTTTATTCCTGCCGCTCAAATTGCTTCTTATCCACTCTTTTTAGTAGGACTTTTTACCATTGGTATTGGTTTAACCTTGTTACAAACGGCTTCTAATCCCTACGCTACTATTTTGGGCCCACGCGAGAGTGCTGCCCAAAGAATTAGTTTCTTAGGCGTAGCCAACAAACTTGCGGGTATTTTTAGCCAAAGGATATTCGGAGGGCTACTGTTGGCAGGAGGAGCCGCTGCTACTCCTCAGGAAGAACTTCAAAAGGTAGAAATTCCCTACTTGATTCTAACGGGTATATTAGTTGTACTGGCCGTTCTAATCAAATTTTCTAAAGGTCTCCCCGACGTTAGCGAAGAGCAAGAAGACGCTGCGGGGGGCGTTGTCGTTGCGGCTCACAACAGTGTTTTTTCGTTCCCTAATTTAGTATTGGGGGTTATTGCTTTGTTTTGTTACGTAGGTGCTGAGGTGATTGCGGGCGATACCATTATTAGCTACGGAATTTCACTTGGATTTCCCGAAAGCGAAGCCAGCACTTTTGGGACCTATACCCTTTGGCTCATGTTGGTAGCCTACGTGTTGGGAATCATCCTCATCCCTAAATACGTGTCTCAGGGTACTTGCCTTCGTGCCTCTGCCATACTGGGCCTTATCGTTACTGTTTTAGCCGTTTTTACCAGTGGTTTTACTTCGGTTCTTTGTATTGCTGTTCTGGGCATGGCCATCGCCTTGGTGTGGCCTGCCTCTATGGCCGTTGGCACTTGACGGCCTCGGGAAGTTCACTTTCAAAACAGCTTCGGCTTTGCTGATTATGGGGATTTCGGGAGGTGCTGTTTTACCATTGGTCTATGGAAAATTAGCCGACTCTATCCACAGTACGCAACAGGCTTACTGGATGTTACTCCCACTTTATGCATTCATTTTATACTACGCGATGGTTGGCTATAAAAAACGCAGTTGGTAACATCTCCCCTAAAATCAGCACGCTCTTGAAAATTTCAACTCCTGGTCGTATTTGTCTGTTTGGCGAACACCAAGATTATTTAGGGTTGCCTACCATAGCGGCAGCCATCTCACGTCGTATCAGCATCGAAGGTGCTCATCGAAACGACGCCCAAGTCATCATTCATCTACCTGATTTAGGGGAACAAGAATCTTTTTCTCTTTCTGAAACTTTACCGTACGTCAAAGACAGAGATTATTTCCGTAGTACAATCAATGTGCTCCGCAAGCGCGGCTTTTCGTTTAATCGCGGAATAGAATGTGAGGTACACGGTAATATTCCCATTAATTCGGGGACATCGAGTTCATCGGCTCTCATTGTGTCGTGGGCTAATTTTTTAACTCGCCATGCCGAAAATCCCACGGAACTCTCCGCGAAAGAGTTGGGCGAAATCGCCAATGAAGCTGAAGTGTTGGAATTTGGCGAGCCTGGCGGTATGATGGATCATTATTCAACGGCGATTGGTAACGTTATTTACTTAGAATCCAGGCCCAAAATTCACGTTGAAGGACTACAACCCAAGCTGGGAAGTTTTGTGTTGGGAGATTCTATCCAACCCAAAGACACCCTCGGCATTTTGGCACGCTGTCGTTTTGGAATGGAGGCTATCATTCAAAAAGTCACTGATTACGACCCCAATTTTTCCATTTTTACAACTCCTTGTGGGCAGGTAGCTGATTACGCGTCCCTTTTGAGCGATGATGAAATGGGACTGTTGAAAGCCAATCTGGAAGACCGCGACATCCTGAGAATGGGCAAGGAACTATTGGTGCAATCGCAATTTGCCACCAACAATGATTTTGACAAAAATTTTGGAAATCTCCTTTATCGCCATTTTGAAAACCTCCGCGACCATAAGCGTACTTCTACCGAAAAAATCAACCGCATGATTGAAGCCTCCATGAAAGTGGGGGCGTTGGGGGGTAAAATCAACGGATCGGGCGGAGGTGGCTGTATGTTTATGTACGCCCCCGACTGTGCCGAAGCGGTAGCAGAAGCTATCATCCAAGAAGGCGGTATCCCTTATATTATTACCGTGGATGAAGGAACACGAGTGGAAGCATAACCGCAAGCCAAATGAAGAAATGAAGATAAAAAAAGCGGGTTTGAAGCCCGCTTTTTGATTAAAGGAAGGTTTTCGTGGCTGCTGTAGGATTAAAATAGAAGTCCTTTGCTTATCATTGGATACAAAAAATAAAGTACAATGTAACCAAATATCAAAAGGGTCAAACCAGCAAGCCAAATTGACTGATCAAGGACAACCGGAGTTCTCCGATCATCATACATGGTTCGATAATTTTTTGAGAGTTTCATATACGTACACGAGTTTTGGGATTTCGTTCTGCAAAGAACCTACGTTTTTTTTGAAAACTTTAGCGTAGAAATACCTGTTTTATAAAAAAGGTGCCCAAAGGTCATTTGGCCGACATACCTCGCTTTCATCACTGCGTTTATTTGTACAACGCACCAATCATCAACCCGTCGAATGTCAGCATACATCACGTCTATTAGTACAGCCGTTCCCGAATTTGCCATTGAACAATCGTCCATTGCCGAATTTATGATTCGAGCCTCTCAATTAGATTCCATAGAAGCCCGAAAGCTCCGCACCCTGTATCGAAGTACAAAAATACACAAACGATATTCCGTCTTACAAGATTATAACCAAACTCAAAACTTTAGTTTTTACCCAAATACACCTGATTTAGAGCCATTTCCAAGTGTTTCTCAACGAATGTTTGCCTACCAAAAGCATGCGTTACCTTTGGCTCTAAAAGCATTGCAATCGCTACAAAACCGTGAGTTGCTAAACAGCGTTACCCATCTTATCACTGTTAGTTGTACGGGACTTTATGCTCCTGGATTGGACATTGAACTGGTAGAAGCCCTTCAGTTGCCACGGCACACTCAACGCACATCCATTAATTTTATGGGTTGTTACGGTGCTTTCAATGGGTTGAAAATAGCTAATGCCATTGTACAAGCAGACCCTCATGCCAAGGTTTTATTGGTCTGTATTGAACTCTGTACCTTGCATTTTCAGAAAAAAAAAGACGAAAATTATTTACTTTCTAATGCTCTTTTCTCCGATGGAGCAGCTGCGGTTATTATCGAAGGGGAGTCTCACGGTTTGTCATTAGAAATGCAGTCGTTTCACTGTGATTTACTGTTTGAGGGACGCAACGATATGGCTTGGTACGTAGGTGATTTTGGTTTTGAAATGGTGCTAAGTTCCTACATTCCACGATTAGTAAAAGGTGGACTTGCCGAATTAATGGCGCAACTCCGACAAACCACCTCATTGCCCGACTTTGATTATTACGCCATTCATCCTGGCGGACGCGCCATTTTGGAAGCGACCGAAACGCAACTCGGTCTTACGGCGGAAGATAACCGCTACGCTTACGAAGTATTGCGCGAGTATGGTAATATGTCCTCGTGCACCGTTTTGTTTGTGCTCCAAAAATTACTCCAAGAAAGAACCTACGAAGATGCAGGCAAACACATTTTCAGCTGCGCTTTTGGCCCTGGTTTGACGTTGGAAACGGGTATTTTGAAAATTGTGGCAGAATAATCGAAATTCATTCTACATAGATAGTCCGATTGGCTTCCTTTCAGTAGTACTGTCAGCAAATCAATCTATGAAAGAGACCTTCACCTCCTACAATCGGGCACTGCTAACTGGCGTCGGCTTAACCCTTATTCTTTTTACGCTGTTTTTAATCACCAATTGGAAACTGTCGGCTCAGGAACTCTTCATGGACAGCCCGTTCTTCTTGGCGATTTATTTTCTAATTTTTACCGTTGGTCAGACAGATATTATGGCTCGCTGGCAGAAGCAGCTCAAAGAAGGCTCGGAAAAGGTTTTGGTCTTTCCCATTTTGCTGATTGCACTGCTGTATGCCTATCTGATTTTCCACGGACACACGCCTTTTCAAGGGTCGGCGGCTTTGTTTATTTTTTATTTACTATTTCCCACTTTGGGCTTTTTAGCCTTCAAAAGACCCTCGATGCTGATTGGGTGGTCGGATATTGTTTTTCTTTTGTTGCTTGTTATCCCTGCTACGAGTGTGTCATTTGGGGTAGGTACTTCCTTGCCGTTTCATGGTTCAGGATTTAGCAATATGATGAGGCTGGTGATTATGATTTCAGCCGTATATAGTTTTGGTTACATCCGAAACCTGTCCGATATTGGCTTTTATCCTAATTTTCGTTGGCAATCACTTTTTACCGCTGTTTGGGTGTGGTTAGCCTTTGTCTCACTCGTCATGGTTTTGGGCTACTTTGGAAATTTTCTCAATTTGAGTAACAACAGTATTCTCACTTCTCAATTTGCTTACGAATGGCTCAAAGATTTTGTTCGGATCTTTGTAGGTACGGCCTTATTTGAAGAATTATTTCTGCGGGGGCTTTTGCAAAATATTTTGGCTAAAAAAATCACGCAAAGCGGTAAATGGCTTGTTTATTGGAAGTGGGGCTTTGTTATTTTTTTCCTTCTCTCGTTTGTTACGGGGTATTTTGTTCAGCTCAAAATGGCGTGGTTTCCTATGCTGATTACAGTATTGATTTTCATTCCCGCCTATTTGATGGAGAAAAAACAAGGTATTCTTCACGGATCTTACACTTCATTGGCTATTACGAGCATCTTTTTTGGACTGGTACACTTCCATTCGGGTTCGCTTCTGTTTGTAGGGTTGGCAAGCATAGCGGGCTGGGCGTATGGCTATACTTACATGAAAACCAACAGCGTCTTTTATGCGGCGCTCGTTCATGCGCTGGTCAATTCCTCGGAGTTTCTTTTTCGTATATAACGATTTCCAACAATCACGCAAAGAGGCTGAGAATCCGTTTTTTCCTCTCTTTACGCCTTGCGTCCTAAACAATGAACAATGAAAAGAACGCTCAGAAAAGTCGCTAAACTTCTGCTATACACCTTGGTCGTTTTGACCGTTATTGGTTATTTCTACTTTATTCTGCCTTTTTGGGGAATGCCTTTCAATGCTCAACGACACAGCAATCCACCCCTGACGCCTGCATGGGCGTTGGAATGTTGGTTGTGGGAAGACGACTACAACACCGCCGCCTACGAAGATTCACTATTGGAAGGTTATGCCAAACACGACATTCCCGTTCGGACGCTGCTGATTGACAGCCCGTGGAGTTTGCGATACAATGATTTTGAAACTGATACGAGTCGCTATCCTCAGTATGAAAAATGGTTTACGGGTTTGCAAAACAAAGGTTATCGCGTGGTTTTGTGGATGACTTCCATGGTAGATAGCTACAACAAAGACACCAAAATTCAAGAGTCGAAGGCGTTTTATCAAAATGCCAAAGACCACGGTTATTTGATTGGTAACGGAAATGAAATCAAATGGTGGAAAGGCAAGGGCGGTTTTATTGATTATACCGACCCTGAGGCAAAAAAGTGGTGGCAGGGAATGCAGCAAAAAGTCTTAAAATACGGCATTGACGGCTGGAAGTTGGACGGCACGGCTACGCTTTTCAGAAAACAACTCGGTCCGCTGCCATTTTTATACCAAAAGGCACATTCGGGGTGGCTCACTACGCGTCAATACATGGACTTATACTATCGGGAAGAATACGCTAACGGCCTCAAAAGTAACCCCGAATTTGTTACGCTGGCCCGCGCCATGGATCGCTGGTTTCATCCCGAAGGTTTTGCGCCGATTGATGCTTCGCCCGTCAACTGGGTAGGTGACCAAACCCATTATTGGGAAAGTAAAATACCGATGACCTCTAAGGGTGAAGTTCAAAAAGACATTGCCTTAGATGGAGTCCAAGGGTTTGAATCAGCAATCCAAAGTATTCTGAAAAGTGCCAAACTGGGTTATAACATCATTGGCTCTGACATTGCTGGTTTTTCGGGCAGTACCATTCCGCCGCGTTTGTACATTCGATGGGCGCAGTTTTCTACCTTTTGCGGTTTGTTTCTTAACGGCGGTCACGGCGAACGTGCCCTTTGGAAAAGAAGCCCGCAGGAATTAGAAATTATTCGTCGCTTTTCGTGGATGCACACCGAATTAGTGCCTTACATGTATAGCTATGTAGTGTCAGCTCACCGAGGCAGTACGCGACTTCAACGCCCGATTGACGGGAAATTCCACTACTTATTCGGTGATAATCTGTTGGTTGCCCCGATTTATAAAGACGAACTGGAAAACGAAATTCACCTGCCCGAAGGCCAATGGCGCTATTGGTTTGATGACAAAGAATTAGTAAAGGGTAATCAGACTTTTACCAAAACCTTTCCGTTGGAAGAATTCCCCGTGTACATCAAAGAAGGAAGCATCATCCCGCTACATATTCAACGTCCTTACACTGGAATCGGTGATTCTACCTCTGCCAATCACGTTACTTGGCTTATTTACCCGAAAGGAAAAAATGAGTTTACCGTGTACGATACCAAAGACCAAGCGCCTACTATGCTCACCGTTGACCAACAAAATAACGTTCTTACCCTGCAATTCAAAGGTAAAAAACTTGCTCACATTATGACTATCCATACTGCTAAACCGCCTAAAAAAGTTACCCTTGATGGGCAGGAAAAAGCGTTTCAGTATGATGCAAAGAAACAGAAACTGATATTGAGACAAGAAATGGACGAAGCGGGAACTAAGTATCAAATAATCAATTCTCTACAATAGACACTGATTGAAGTGATTGGATGGATTTTAACGGATATTATCCTTACTCATTCAACCGTGCCTCTTCCAAATCCAATTCGTATTCTTTGTTGCGAATGATTTCGTCGGAGTAACGTTTTTCGCTGCGAAGTTTGTGGAGTTCACTGCGGCGTACGGCAACCAGTTCTAACAACATACGACGATACTTGGGCAAAAAAGTGGCCGATCCAGTTTCGCGCTCTTCTTTGTTTAATTTGCGGTTGGTAATCTCCACCATACGCTCGTAGCGCTCTTTGATGCGGGTATAGGCATCAATTGCCTCCAGTTCAGCAGTATAATTGCTTTGTAGGTGACTAAGTGCCGCTTCGGCCATGCGCAAACGAATGATAATCTCGTGTTCGGCCTCTTCGTTTTCCTCTTCTTTGATTTTCAGCCATTTAATAATCGGTGATAAACTCAGTCCTTGGCACACCAACGTAAACAGAATGACTACAAAGGTGATGAACAAAAGCAAATCACGGTGAGGAAAAACAGCACCGTTGCTCAACGTAAGCGGCACGGCCAAGGCCGAAGCCAACGACACTACGCCCCGCATTCCACTCCAGGCAATCAAAAATTCATTTTCCCACTTGAGGCGTTTTTCTTTTTTGGACAAAAGGCAAGACAAATACGCGCCAGAGAACACCCACACAATACGTATAATAACTGTAACTACGCTGATAATCAACGAATAAAATACCAGGCCGAAAATAGAATATTTTTCCAAGCCAGTGATAATTTGGGGGAGTTGCAAGCCAATCAAAATAAAGACCAGTCCATTCAAAATGAAAATCAATGATTCCCACACAGAATATGCCTGAATCCGTGAATTATACGTAAAAATTTCGTGGGAACGATAACTCAAAAACAACCCGCCGCTGACCACGGCCATTACCCCCGAAAAATGGTAATGCTCCGCAGCGAGGTACATCAAATAAGGCGAAACCACCGTCAATGAAGTATCAATACTCGGCGTGGTGGGTAAAAACTTATGAACGGCGTACAAAATATGGGCAATGGCTAATCCAATGGCAATACCCATTCCTGCTACCATAAAAAAATCGGTCGTAGCTTTCATCAGTGTGAATTGCCCCGTCAGCGTGGCGGCCAAAGCAAAACGGAAGACTATCAACGAAGAAGCATCATTAATCAGGCTTTCACCTTCCAGAATCGTTACCACGCGTTTGGGCACTTTTACGCTTTGTAATACGGACGTAGCCGCCACCGCATCGGGCGGAGAAATGATACCGCCCAATAAGAAACCTAACGCTAAGGGAAAATCGGGAATGAGCCATTGAGAAACAAAGGCAACGGCTGTAGAGGTGAAAACCACCAAACCAAAAGCCAGCATACTGATAGCACGGCGGGCAGCCCAAAAATCCCGCCATGAGGTATTCCAAGCTGCTGCATACAGCAAAGGAGGTAAAAATAGTAGAAAAACAATATCAGGATGCAAAGTAACATTGGGGATTCCAGGGATAAAACTGATGAGTAGCCCCGCAATAACCAAAAAAATAGGATAAGACACTTTAAGCATCTCGCTGAGCATTGCCAACATCGAAATGGCAAACAATAACGCTAAAATCAGCAATAGGTTATCTTGAATCATAAGCTATAAAATGGTGGACAGAAGAGTAAATATAGTAAAAAGCTGCAGGATAAGAATACTCCACATTAAGAGGGGTGTAAGCCGATAATAATCATCGTGATGCAAAGATTTTATAGATTCTCGTAAATTGCATCGCAGTGATTTTTCGTATTTAATTAACCTATTGATGATGAGATCTTTAATTGCCCTTTGCATGACATTGGTGTTTTTGCAATGCAAAACCACCCAAGAAGCGTCTAATAACTTAAAATCGCTTTTTGTTGATGTTGAAAAAATAAAAGGCAGAACCGAATACATCAACTCACCCTTTGTAACAGCGGGAGATCGAGTCTATTTAGTAGGTCACCAAGATGGCTCTTTCCCCGACCTTGGTTGGCACATTACGGGAGAAATGGGCGGTATTTGGGACCATCCTATCAAATTGATGGACGGTTTTACGGCAGAAATAGCCTCAGATGGGCAAAATCTATGCCTTATCAAGGCCGATACTTTTTATAATTATCCTTTTGCCAACGAGCATCTCTATCTGTTGCCTTCTTTGGGATTGAAAGTAGAACGACTCCAGTTTGTCCCCGATGGGAAAGAGGCAACAGTGGTGGAATACACCCTCTTCAACGAAAGCACTCAGGCAAAGAAAATCACCTTCACCTTCCACGGAGTTTCTGATTTACGTCCTACGTGGTTGGGTGAGCGCACCAATATGAATGACGGAAACGACGTGGCTACTTACGATGAAGCGACCAAAAGCTGGGTAATAAAAGATAGTTTGAATGAATGGTACGTTTCATTCGGCTCTACGCTTACTCCCGTTTCGCATCCCCAAAATGTTACTCATTGTGATTATAAACCTGCGGGAAAAGGAACAAATGCTTCGTTAAGTTACGACATAGAGATTCCTGCTCATTCTTCGGCTATTATTCCTTTTACGATTGCGGGTTCGTACAAATCCTCATCGCAAGTCAAAGAAACGTATCTGGATGTTCAGAAAAATACAGTTCAGTTGTTGAAAACCAAAAAAGAACGGTACAAAACCATTGCTGCCAAAACGCAACTGACCATTCCCGACAAAAATGTTCAGCAAGCGTTTAACTGGCTGAAATACACCTCCGATTGGCTTATCAGAGATGTTCCCGAAGTAGGTCGTGGATTGGCGGCGGGTTTGCCCGATTATCCGTGGTGGTTTGGCGTGGACAATGAGTACTCATTGCAGGGAGTATTGGCCATTGGTAATTTTGACCTTGTGTATCAAACCATTGATTTGTTGGTAAAACAATCCGAAAAAGTCAACCAAGGAAACGGACGGGTTTTGCACGAAATGTCCACCAACGGCGCGGTATTTAATCCTGGGAATATCAACGAAACGCCCCAATTTGCTTCGCTCATCTGGACAGTTTATCAATGGACGGGAAATAAGGAGTTTTTGCAAAAATATTACCCCTTCGTCAACAAAGGATTAAGTTGGTTGATGAAAGAAAATGACAAAGATGGAAACTTACTCCCTGACGGCTTTGGCATGATGGAAATCCACGGCCTAAACAGCGAAATGATTGACGTAGCAGCCTATACCCAAAAAGCGTTTGCCGATGCCGCCGAAATGGCTACCGAAATGGGCGACAAAGCACTGGCTGCTCAATACCAACAAGTTGCAAATCAATTGAAACAAAAGATAAATACGGATTTTTGGGTAGCCGAAAGTCAATCGTATGCCGATTTTATCGGAACCAAAGAACAAACCTTACATCTGATAAAAGATGCCCTCGTCAGGGCCGATACTTTGAAAAAACCGTGGGCGATTGCCGAACTCAAAGCCACGGAAAAAAAGGTGCAAGCTCTGCCCGCCAAAACAAAAAAAGGATTTGTGCTTTTTCATAATTGGGTTGTGAATACACCCATGGAGATGGGCATTGCCGACGCCGACAAAGCATTGGTTGCACTCGAAACAGGACATCGTTTTGTCAATCCCTATGGAATGTTTGTTACGGGCATAGACCGCGACGAATCGGCAGGCAAGGATGAAAGCTCGTCGGCCAAAGGCAAGCAAACTTTCACTTATACGGGGGCGGTAATGACCTTACCTACAGGTGTACAGGCGATTGCCGAAAACAACTACGGTCGCCCCGACCAAGCGTTGGATTATCTAAAGCGCATGACCCGCGCTTTCAGCTTTGCGCTGCCAGGCTCTATGTACGAAGTTTCCCCCGATTATGGCATGTTTACGCAGGCTTGGACGCTCTACAGTTATGCTGTACCGCTCGTCAGACAATTCTTTGGGATTCAGCCCGTTGCCTCAAAAAAGACTATTCGGATTCAACCCCAAATGCCAGCCGCTTGGGACAAGGCGCAATTGGACTACATCACCATAGGCGACAATCAGCTAAAAGTAGCCTATCAAAAAAATGACAAAACGGTCAAGCTAAGCATTGAACAAAACAAAGAAGACTGGCAAATTCAACTGGCTTTCCCGAGTCAAAAGTACCGTATTTGGAAGCTCAACGGCCAAAAAATCAACCCGAAGAAAGTAGGAAATTTCGACGTATTTGAAGGAAAAGGAAGGAAAATGGAGTTGGAATGTCAGTAGTTGTTCACCGTGGTCTGTGTCCCACAGACCATGGGTTTGAGTTTGTCTAAAAGGCTTTCGAGTTTTAGAATCAAACATTTAGAGAGAAATTAATTTACTACCATAGTCAACCTTCCTGAAAAACGAGATGAATTGTTTGCGCCAACGAGTGTTTGAGTTACATTAGCATTATTTACTATGATTAATTTAACCGTTTCATTTGCATTGAGCAGCAAATCTGCGCTTATTCTCGGTGTGATACTTTGATTTGTAACAACAGGTGTTCTTGCAATAACTTTATTTTCTGTAACGCTACTAACAGTCGTAACTCTCAAATATAAAGTATGATTTCCGCTTGTGGCTGTAGAACCTAATACTGTAAATGTTCCTTCAAAATGGTATATACCCTTGATTGGGGCAGTGAAAGTGCCAGAAGATGGATTAAAATTATTTCCTAAATCATATTCTTCAAGATTTACGATGATATCCTCGTATTGGGTACTATTATTTGGTATAAAATCACTTCCGCCCGATAGACCAGTAACTGAAAAAGCACATAATGGATTACTTCTAAGCGTACCATTCGCATCTGTATAAACTTCTCTATTACCTATCCCTGCCAAATTTGATGAACGGATATTGCCTGTTATATGAAGCCTTTCTTGTGGATTGGTATTACTGATACCCACATTTCCTGCATCCAATATAGTCAGCCTTTCTAAAAGACTGGAAGTATTTCCCCCAGCAAACGTAAAAAAGCCCATTCGAGCAGCTTGAGAGTTAGACCCGATGGTTTTGATGCCGCCTGTAAAGTAAAGGCCCGTTTTGAAATACATTTCAGCGTTTATGTTTGATGATAGGGTGGTCGTATTTTCTATATGGATTTTTTCAGCCTCGTTACCTGCAATGTGCAGCCTGACCGACGGGGTAGGCGTATCAAGTCCCAGGTTTCCATTTTTGAGTAGTGTAAGGGCATTGTTGGGAGTAGCAAGTGTGCCGTTGCCTACCACAAAGAGAGGGTCGGTAGTTATATCGGCATCAACTGTACCTGCTTCAATATTGTGATAACCCATGGCTACTGAATGTTGCGCTTTAGCTTTGGTGAGGAAACCAAAAGTAGCGGAGTAATCTCCACTCGCTACGGTTTGCCTACCAGTGCTGGTAGAGGTCC
>JBGAUP010000455.1:0-2764 GCA_044228585.1 Runella sp.
ATGGGCTATTGTGGGCGAAAACGGAAGTGGCAAGACCACCTTATTGGAAGTTTTGGCAGGGAAATGGCCCGTTTGGCGAGGTAAACTCACGCACGATTACGGCGATGTTTTGCTTTCAAAAGTGGCTGAATTAGTACCTTCTGATTATTCTTTCAACCGAATTATAAAATCGGCAGCACAATACTACCAACAACGATTTCACAGCTACGAAGCAGAGATTGCCCCGACGGTAAGAGAGGTTTTGACCAACCAACTGAAACCTGTGGGTACGGTAGATGAACATTCGGTCATTCTTCCTCCCAACGATATAAGCGTAGATGAATTGCTCAGCACGTGCCAACTACTTTCTATTGACCACCTCCTCGACCGTCACTTTGTAACCCTATCAAACGGAGAAACCCGACGGATGTTGCTGGCAAGGTCTTTACTGAAAAAACCAAAACTATTGCTACTTGATAATCCTTTTGCAGGTTTGGATGTTCACTCACGTGAGGTATTGCGGGAAGCATTAGGACAACTAAAGGCACAAAATATTACGGTTATTTTAGTGACATCATCGGTCGAAATCCCAGACAGCGTCACGAATGTGTTGGAGCTAAAGGAAGGGAAAATTATCAACATCCAGCAAAAAGAAACTTCGGATGATAGATTTCAAGTGACGCAAAGCCCTCCCCATACTGTCAGTTCGGTTGCTGACAATCATCTTTTACGAGACGATGAAGCATCTACCCATTCCACTAACTTTACATGGGCTGTCAATCTCCGAAACATCAACGTAAGTTATGGAGGCAAAAAAGTATTGGATACCATCAACTGGCAAGTCAAAAAAGGCGAAAAGTGGGCTTTGGTAGGACCTAATGGTTCAGGAAAATCTACCTTATTAAGCCTACTTACCGCTGATAATCCCCAACGCTTTGCCAATGATTATGATCTCTTTGACCTCAAACGGGGCGGTGCTTCGATGTGGGATGTAAAAAGTAAGATTGGTCACGTTTCACCCGAATTACACTTGTATTTTCCTCAAGAAACAACGGTATTCAAAACCATCGCATCGGGATTCTTTGACGCTACAGGCGTATATTTTAGGAAACTAACGGATGTACAAATACAACGCACCCACGCCGTAGCCGATTGGCTCAACGTGGGTGCATTATTGGAAAAACCCTTTAAAAATATCTCCAAAGGCCAACAGCGGTTGGTTTTGTTGGCACGGGCGTTGGTCAAAAACCCTCCTTTGTTGATTTTAGACGAACCTTGTCAGGGGTTAGATTTCGCCGCGGTGGAACATTTCAAAGAAGTAGTGGACACGGTTTGTGAGTCTTCAGAACGTACACTTATTTATGTATCACATTATGCTCACGAAATTCCAAGCTGTGTGACTCAAACCTTACGATTGGATGGAGGAAAAATAATCTAACCATTTTTAGGTTTTGCTTTTTTTGCGTCAATTATTTCTGAATAAGTACTGATTGCCGCTGCCCCAAAAAAGCCCAAGGCTTTTCTTCCGCCAGTATTTGTATTTTTTACGTTGGTGTAAATATTCGATGGTGCAGTGGCAAATAGCCCTTGGTTGGCTGATTCAGTACGGACTTGGTTCAAAAAATAAAAACCTTCCAGTGGAATACTGTAAATTTCTACTTTGACGGTATCTTTTTCTTGATAAAAATCAGGAGAAATTGAGCGTCGAATGGGTAGAATAAAACTAAGACCATCGCTATTTCCTCCAGGGCTAAATCCAGCATCAAAAGCAATTGTAATGTTTGCAGCTTTATCGAAATACTTGCCATTTTTGTAACTTTTTATCCAATAACAGTCGCCTGCTCCCGTAGGGTCACGAGCAAAGAATTCGGCAGTATAACCTTCCTGTGGTCCACCGTCGGGACGGGCTACGGGGAATTTATCAAAAAAGTAATTAATAGAATCAATCTTTGGAACACGATTGAGTTTGCTTATAGCCGTATATTCCTCCGTTCCTGATTTAATCCGAAGTGTATAAGTACCGCCTACTCGCCCAATAGTATCACGTGTTGACGCAGGCTGCCAAACATAATTGCCATTGTTTTTTAAATCTTTAAAAGTAAAGACTTTACCTTTTTCGTCAGTCACGGTCACTAACGCATTAAGCACTGGTTTTGCAGGGGAGTTATCAAAGTAAGGGGCAGATTCAGTCAGGCGGATGGTTTGATCGGCAACTCGATTAGTCACCCAGCCTTCTACAACCAATTGCGATGCTCCTGATTCAATATCCAAATCTACCACGTCTTCGCAACTTGTAAGGAATAAAATAACCCCCAGCCACGTGGCGTATCGTCCCAGTAAGGTGCTTTTCAGAAAATATTTAAACAATGTATTATTTATGGTTTTCATCGTTTTGAAGTCTAAATCAGAATTTAAAATTATACGTAATGGCAGGAATCACGGAACCAATCACTGCATAACGAACCGCTTCTGTTTTGAGGTTATTGTCCTCATTTTGACGCACATACGTAGAAAAAGGATTACGACGATTGTAAACATTATAAACACTAAATACCCATTCGCCTTGGCCTTTACCAAAGAGTTTTTTCTTAGATTTGAGCGTTGCCCCTATATCTAAACGATGATAAGACGGGATTCGAGCAGCGTTACGGCTGTCATTTACGTTTTGGGGCAAAGCCCATCCACCCCATTCAAAGCGATTGGTGGGAAACGTAGCGGGAGTTCCTGTGTTGAAAGCAAAATTGGACGAGAAGCTCCATCGGTCGTTGAGTTGGTATAAAGCTAC
>JBGAUP010000063.1:0-22637 GCA_044228585.1 Runella sp.
CAAATCGTCCATATCCTCCTCCATTATATGCTACTACTCTAACAATTCCATCGTAAGTACTATATACAGGATCTCCCGTATTAAGGTCTAAATCCATGCCCTCATGCCAACGCCCCCACCTTGGTCCAAACTGCGAAGTTACTTTTGTTTCACTGGTGGGAAGATTCCAAAAACGCCCTTTTCCTGGTTCGTACAAGCGAAGTGTCAAGTTATCTTCAAACTCCAAGGGGTTCAGATTGTAGGGATCTATGGTTTTTGAATCCCAAATGGCATAGTAGTCGGCGACTTGCACCCAATCATCTCCTACCTGAACAGAATCAATGATTTCGGCTACGGTTGTTTCACCTTCATCAATCGTGCCAGTAGTATCGTCGGCCACCGTTGGATTAATTTCCTTGACCGGTTCAAACGTGTTTGAGAAGCGCATTTGTGGCTTTTCGGATTCAAACTCCTCAAACTCGTCTTTTTGCGGTTTAATCACTGGGGTAGTGACTTTCACTTCTTCAGCCTTATTAGGCTTAATCTTGGGATTTCGCTTAAACAAACCCCTTTCTTGTGCTTGGCTACTTGTTGCTAAACAAACCAAACAAAACAATAATAAATAAACTGATTTGGCTTTCATCAGTGGTTGATTTAGCCAATAATTGAGTAGGGGGAACGCATCCATGCCTACTCAATTATCGGGAGTTGAACATTAGTGTAAGCCTTTTTCAGCCAAATAACGCTCGGCATCTAACGCAGCCATACAGCCCGTACCTGCCGCCGTTACGGCTTGACGATAAGTATTGTCTTGAGCATCGCCGCAAGCAAATACTCCTTCAATGTTGGTTTTGGTACTTCCCTTGACAGTTTGGATGTAACCCGCACTGTCCATATCAATAAACTCCTTAAAAATATCAGTATTGGGTTGATGTCCAATCGCTACGAAAAAGCCTGTCACATCCAGCAAATTCGACTCTCCTGTTTTAAGATTTTTTACTTTTACTCCGACAACTTCGTTTTCTCCCACTACTTCTTCGGTCTCAGTATTCCACAAGATTTCGATATTGGGCAAGGATTTCACACGGTTTTGCATAATTTGGGAAGCTCGTAACTCATCACGGCGTACAATCATATACACTTTTTTGCAGAGCTTTGCCAAATAACTGGCTTCTTCACAAGCCGTATCACCTCCACCCACAATGGCTACTTCTTGGTTTCGGAAAAAGAAGCCATCACAAACTGCGCAAGCAGATACACCGTGTCCATTGAGGCGCTGCTCCGACTCCAAACCCAGCCATTTGGCGGAAGCTCCAGTGGCAATAATCACCGCAGGGCTTTCAATTAAATGCTCGTTGTCAATCCAGACTTTATGAAGATGAGTATCAGAGAAATCTACTTTAGTGGCTAAACCATAGCGAATATCTGTTCCAAAACGGCGGGCTTGTGCTTCAAAGTCCATCATCATTTGTGGCCCTTGTACGCCTTCAGGATAACCTGGGTAGTTATCCACTTCGGTAGTAATGGTCAACTGGCCACCTGGTTGACCCCCTGTATATAAAACTGGATTGAGTCCAGCACGAGAAGCATAAACTGCAGCGGTATAACCCGCCGGGCCAGAGCCAATAATCAAACAAGAAACTTTTTCAGAAGACATTACAGATAGGTATAATTTTAAGATTTACAGATTTACAGATTGTAGATCCCTAATGTATATTGAGACAATCCTGCATTAGAATTTACAATCCAATCATTAAAATCGTTCATCAATGATATGCTTGTTTTTGCAAAAGAGTTGCAAAATTAAGCAAAAAAGATTGAGATGACAAAACACGCCAAAGCCACTCTATTAAGACAATTTACCAAATACGCCACTCAATACGACGATTAAGCTGGCGGTTCTCTTCCGAACTATTAGGAACAATCGGCTTGGCTTCTCCCAAACCTATTGCTTTGATACGCTCTCGGGCAATACCCGATTCAATGAGATAATCTACTACGCTTTGGGCACGTTTTTGAGAAAGTACTTGATTTTGTTTGGCATCGCCTACGTCATCGGTATGACCCGCGATTTCAATACGAAGCGTAGGCTGAGATTTAAGTTGTTCAATGAGTTTATTGAGTTCGGTACGGGATTTTTCTTGTAAGTCTGCTTTCCCCGTCTCAAAATAAATATTACTTAAAACCCCATAGGCATTCAGGTTCAAGGGTTCCAAACTAATATCTAACTCGTAACCATCAGCACTGTTTTTTTGGCTATAATCAAACGATAAACTTTTATAAAAATACCCTTTGGCACTCACATAAAGTCCCCATTCGGCACCATTGGGGAGAGTAGTAAGGTATCGTCCAGTAGTTGCATCCGCCGAAAGACGCTGAACAACCTTGCTTGTTTTGAGGTCAATGAGCTCGATATCGGCCTTAATAGGTTTTTTAGTACGCACATCCGTCACTAAACCTTTTAGATAATTGGCCACATCAAATTGTTTTTTCAATGCATCGGGTAGGCGAAATCGGTATAATCTGGATACCCGTTGATTACCAAGCCTTTTGGTATCCAATGAATAATAACCATATTGTCCATCAGCAGTAATAACAAGTGCCACT
Organism: Runella sp.; assembly: GCA_044228585.1. GTDB lineage: Bacteria > Bacteroidota > Bacteroidia > Cytophagales > Spirosomataceae > Runella. The sequence continues at coordinate 2,587 of JBGAUP010000063.1, forward strand.
TGGTTATCTGAAGTATTAATAGGATACCCCAAATTACGAGGCGATTGCCAACCCTTGGCTGTGCTATCTGCAAAAAACAAATCATATCCTCCTAATCCTTCGTGACCCTCGGAAGCAAAAAATAAAGTGTGCCCATTGGCATGAAGAAAAGGAGAAGCTTCATCATAGGGGGTATTCACTACATTTCCCAAATTTTGCGCAGGCGTCCACTGACCGTTGGTCAGTAAAGTACTAAACCAAACGTCACGACCTCCCACCCCACCTGTACGGTCGGAGATAAAATAGAGCGTATTTCCATCGGACGAAAGTGCTGGCTGTGATTCCCAATAAGGCGAATTAATCACCATTCCCAAGTTTTTGGGCTTTTCCCAGTCATTACCAAATTTATGACTAATGTACAAATCACAACTACCATAACCGTCACGGCGATTGCAAGCCGTAAAAACAAGCGTCCGTCCATCCGCCGATAGCGTCCCCGTGCCTTCGTTATCGGCGGTATTAATTTGTTCTGAAATAGAAACGGGATGAGTCCAGTGCCCCTCTTTGAAGGTAGTAATAAATAAGTCTTCGTCGTTTTCGGGTCTTAATGCCGTAAAAAGTAACGTTTCCCCATCAGCAGTCAGAGAAGGGAAGTATTGAAGAATAAATTGATTGACAGTATCAGAAAGTTCTTCTGGATTGATAACCAATGGATTGAATATAGCTTTCTCGCCATAAGTACAAGTAAGCAGTTGACGTTGCGCCCGTTTTTGGGCAATACTGTTGGGTTTTAGCAATGGAATATAATGCTCCAAATCTTTTTTGGCTTGGGCATATTCTCCCGCTCTCAGGTGATATTCGATAAGTTTTTGATAAGCAACTGCAAATTGAGGAAAATCAGGTTTGAGCGTTACACACTTCCGATAAGATTGTAGCGCAAAATCAGGTTGGGTAAAAACTTCGAAGAGTTGCGCTTTGCGAAAATGCGCTTCGGCGTAGATTGAGTCGTATTTCAGGGCTTCATCCGCCCACTGAGCTGCTTTTTCAAAGTTTTTTTCGTTGAAAAACTTGGTGCTTCTTTCATAAGCCTCAAGTGCTTTTTTGGTATGTGCAGACTGAGTATTAGGACTAATAAAAGCCGACGATTTGTTTTGAGAATAACCTTGAAGCCCTAAAACTAAAAAAATAATTAATAGAGCTCTTTCAACAACGATTACTGAATGCCTTCTGCAGACGGCCAACTTATTTAAGGAATCTCCATGTATTTGTGCGTTTGCAACGAGACGCGCCATTTTGGATGTTGTTTTACATATTCAACGATAAGCGGCGTCATTTCTTGCATTCGACTCCATTCGGGTTGAAGTAAAAGTACGCAATCATCATTCACCAAAGCAGCATATTGCTCGGCAAATTCAAAATCAGATTTGTGATAGATAATCACTTTAAGTTCATTAGCCCTCGCATAAATACTTTTGTGCGGAGCTTTAAATTTTTTGGGAGAAAAGCACACCCAGTCCCACGTACCTGTCAGCGGATAAGCCCCAGAAGTTTCAATATTCGTCTGAAAGCCAGCCTCTTTGAGTGTATGAGTCAATTCTGTCAAATCGTACATCAATGGCTCTCCCCCCGTAACAACAACCATTCGGGCAGGATATTCCAAAGCTTGAGCTACCATTTGCTCGACTGATATCAAAGGATGTGCCTCTGCATTCCACGAGTCTTTTACATCACACCATACACAGCCCACATCGCATCCCCCCAAGCGGATAAAATAGGCCGCTTTACCGCTATGATACCCCTCTCCCTGAAGGGTATAAAAAGCTTCCATCAAAGGGAGTGGATTACTTTTCATTCGTTATTTATTTTCTGTTAACAGTAAACGGTTCGCCAACATGACGAACCGTTTGGGAATCCTTTACCGTAATATTTGCCATCGAGGTAATTGGCTCCAAAACTTTACTTCAAATCCTGAATATCGAGCATTCCTACGGGTTTGCCACCCTCCGTAACCAAAATTGTATCTACACTGGTTTTCTTAAATAAAGCCGCCGCCGCATCCAAAAGCGCATCGGCTTCGATAGAAACGGGCATTTTGTACTCGAAATCTCCCATTTTGTTACTTAGTACGTCACGTCCTGCTTCTGAAAGTTTCCGACGCAAATCACCGTCCGTGAAAACTCCTTTTACGCTACCGTCAGTATTAGTTACGGTTACACAGCCAAAACCGTATTCAGTCATTTTCACAATCGCATCGGCCAAAGTAGTATCAGCCGCTACTAATGGATTGATACCATTGATGGCTTCGCCAACCGATACGGTAATCAGACGCGTATGTTCTACAAACTGCTGCGTACCGATGGCAGTAAAATTATTTTCCGTCAGTACTTTCATAATCTTCCAAGGAACTGTAATGGTATGACAGCCTAAGTCAATCGCGTTACGAACGTGTTCGGCATTGCGAACCGACGAAAACATTACTTTTGAATCAGATCCATAAAAATTAACCATTTCTACGCACTCGCCAATGAGTTTGATAGCATCATAGCCTTGGTCTTGCATACGTCCTGCCAATACGCAAATGTAACTTGCACCCGCGGCCATTGCCATGTATGCCTGCTGAATGGTATAAACCAAGTGTACATTGACCATCATACCACGGTCGCGGAGCATCTTGCAGGCGCGTACGCCTTCGAGCGACACAGGAACTTTAAATACGGTTTTAGCGGGGTCGAGTCCTAATGCCAACTGACGTTCGGCATCCTTTACAATTTCTTCGGCATTATCTCCCAAGGCTTCGATTTGAAGAACGGGAACTATTTTGGAAAGTTTGACAATCATTCCATCCAAATCGGTTACGCCTTCGCGGTGCATGAACGTAGGAGTGGTAGTCAAACCTGCTAAAAATCCGAGTTGGAAAGCGGTTTCTATTTCTTTGAAATCGGCTGAATCAAGGTATAATTCCATTTTTGGTCGGTTATCCGTTATTTAATTATCCGTTTTCGGAACAAAATTTCGGCAAAGGTCGCAAAAAAATGGGGTAAAATGATACCCATTAACGATAATCTAACATCTTTTTATAACCATAAGCAATTCGTGCTGGGTTTACTCCCAATCGAAATAGAATCATAGCCACTAAATTAGCCATTTGAACCCGTATCCAACTGTTAGTTTCATATTTACGAGCCGATACCAGAACATCTTTAGGAATCAATTTGAAAGTTGAACGATTTCTCGCCCAAAGACGACGTAGAAAATCATACTCTTCCATAATGACATAGTTTTCATCGAAGCCTCCCAAATCTTCAAATAAAGTACGGGTAATAAACAGAGTTTGGTCACCGCCCCGTACCGTTAAACTATTGAAACGAGTGAAGTAGCTATTGATTTTTAGCATAAATTTATCCGAATCAAACCGAAAACAATAGCACCCCGATTGATAACCTTCTTGGATAGCTTGCTCAATATCTGACACAAACGTGTCTGGAAGGCGCGTGTCGGCATGAACAAAATAAAGTACATCACCAGTGGCATACTTTGCCCCATGATTCATCTGAATAGCTCGTCCGCGGGCGAGGGAGCTTATTACCCTCGCTCCTATTTCTTGAGCTACCATCACTGTTTGATCACTACTTCCACCATCTACTACAATGATTTCCTGCACGGCATCTCTCCCATTGGTTTGCAGAGATTTCACCAATGTAGCAATGTTGTTTTGCTCGTTTAGCGTAGGAATAATAACCGAAATTTGCATTCCAAGTTTTTGTTCTTTATCTTCTAATCAACGTAAAGTCGAAATAAAATAATGACACAGCTTACAATAGTATAAACCACATATTCACCACTAAAGCTATATACTTAGTACTAATTAATATTCAGGCATATTTTTAGGAAAATTGGAACGCTAAACGGTAAGGCAATTGTTTGAACTGGGTAAATACAACTTCTAATAATGTTCCCTATTCTTTCCAAGTCAGAGGCAATAGAACAGATGAATGAATATGGGCGTAGGTGTATCCCCTTTCTATTTATTATTGATTTCTTAGCCCATAAACCCATCGTTCTCCCTCTGTCCCAAATTCATAAAGAAGAACTATTATATGATTTCAACGGGTACACCAACTATCCCAATAATGGCCATAAATTGCCTAAAAAGTTTAAGTTTAGGAAATATCCTATCGCTTTTTCCAGCTATCAAGCTAAGTTTGATTACGTTGTCAACCAAATCAGACGTGGCAATTCATTCTTAACGAATCTATCTGTATATACGAATATCTCTACAGAATTAGATTTAGAAACAATTTTCGCCCATAGCCAAGCCAAATACCGCTTGTGGTGGAAGAATAAATTTGTGTGTTTCTCCCCCGAAATTTTTGTTCAAGTGCGTGGCAATCGCATCGCTTCATTTCCAATGAAAGGAACGATTGATGCCAATTTTCCGAATGCCTCTCAGGCAATTTTGGCCGATGTAAAAGAAGCTGCTGAGCATGCTACTATTGTGGATTTGATTCGAAACGACCTCAGTATTGTGGCCGAAAAAGTATGGGTGGAACGTTATCGGTACATAGATAGAATCCATACCAACCAAAAAAACCTACTTCAAGTCAGTTCAGAAATAGCAGGAGTAATGCCTGGCAATTGGCGCGAAACACTCGGTAGTTGGTTTTTTAAACTACTTCCCGCAGGTTCAATTAGTGGAGCACCTAAACCTCGAACACTCGAAATCATCCAACAAGCAGAAGGTTACCAACGGGGCTATTATACAGGAATTGCGGGAATTTTTGACGGCGAAAACTTAGACAGTGGCGTCTTGATTCGATTCATTGAAAATACCGAAAATGGTCTTGTATTCAAAAGTGGGGGCGGTATTACCGCCCGTAGCGAAGTATATTCTGAATACGAAGAAGTAATTGATAAAGTTTACTTACCTCTCAGCTATGAGCCTACCTCTCTTCATCGAAACCATTCGTCTCAACAAAGGACACCTGTGTAATATCTCTTTTCACGACAAGCGCCTGAATCATACCCGACAAGTACATTTCAAAAGCCAAGACAAGTGGTCTTTAGGCGAGATGGTTTCTATTCCGCAAAATTTCCAAAAAGGGTTGTATAAATGCCGCGTGACTTACGGAAAAGAAATTGAAAAAATTGAATTTGAACCTTATCAGCCTCGCAGTATCCAACACCTTCGATTGATAAATAATGATAGTATTGAGTACGACTTTAAATACCAAAATCGCGAACTACTCAACGGTTTATTTGCTCAACGCGGCGAGGCCGATGATGTCTTAATTATCAAAAATGGCTTTGTTACGGATACTTCTTATGCAAATATCGTGTTTTGGGAAGGGACAAAATGGGTTACTCCCGACACTTTTTTATTACCAGGTACCCAACGCACCCGATTGTTGGAAGAAAAAGTAATCTTTGAACAAAAAATTCGGGCGCAAGACTTACCGAAGTTTTCCCACGCCCGACTCGTTAATTCGATGTTAGATTTTGAAAACACTCCGAATATTCCAATCGAAAACATTCGGTAAATTATCTTATTTGGGCTTTGTTTTCACCTTTATTTTTTTGGCAGTAAATGGTACACAAATTTCTGGCGGACAAATACATTCTTCTTCTATGATAGCTGGACAACAGTTCTTGGTAGGACACTCCCCATCTGATACCTGTACCGAATATGCTCCTATTGCTCCCACTTCGAGCGTTTGCGCAGTTGCTCCCTCTATTTTGACATTGTCTTTAAACCATTGATACTTCAGATAACCCGCCGGGGCAGTAATTATGACCGTGTCGCGTCGCTCAGTACAGATTTTTAATGGAACACTCACGCACGCTATGGCATAATCATCTTCCGTTTTTGAGTGATTGTTTAGCTCCGAATCTATATCACTACCACTCTTGCTACTCATCGCTACAATTTCAGCTTCGTTACAGATAAAACCGCCATCAAAATACCCTTTGTCATTAATTTTGGCCGTGAGCGTGAGCGTATCTGTCTGCCCTGCGGCTAAAGTCAAAGGTCCCCACAACCGTGTTTGTGTATTATATTGCCCTTGCGTAGCAACGTAATTGACAAAACTGAAATTTGCAGACATCATATCTTCTACATAAACACTGTCGGCAACCGCCTGCAAATCGGGGCTGTTATTTTTAACAATGAGTTTAAACTGAACTTCATCGCCTATCTGTCGTCGGCAATCTCCCACTAATATTTTTGTAAGTTCAAGGTCGTTAGGATGAATTATTGTTTTTGCCATCAATCCAAAGTCCTCACCATAATCATTTTCGCTATTATTGCCCGTTTTAACGGCAATGACTATTTCAGTAGAATCACTGTTAAAAACTGCATCGGAGTTACGATTGGCATTAGCTAATGTAGTATCTTTTATTGTTACTACCATCGAATCCTTGAGCATAAAAGTACTCGCCAGAGCATTTTTTCTGCCACCTTTTAAGGCTGGACTTACATCTACACTCAACGCTTGATTTGTCTTTATACGTACCTCATACTGGTGATTTCGTTTAATTATTCCTCCCGAAACATTGAAATCATTAAAATGGTATTGCCCTCCATTATAAGTTGTATCACGACCCACCTCAACTCCTCCATTTCCCATGTCGTGCAGTGTCACAACGATGTTATCAATACCCACCTCACTGGGATCTTGAATACCATTTTCGTTTTGGTCAAACCATACCCTGTTCCCTATTTCCAACGGCCCTGGAGCACAGGCCGCAGCTAAATCTCCTACCCCTCCCGATTTTCCGAGTGATCCTTCTTGGATTGAGTAAAGCGCGTAACTACGCTTACGTTTCCCCGTTTGAGTATCAAATACTATAAATCCAGTTGCTAAATATACCTGATGAATCGGGTCAAAAGCCGATGAAAATATCTCTGGCACACCAGGTACTTTAAAAATACCGCCATTGGTAAGTTCGGAGTGTCCTACACCTCCTTGACCATTAATCCAGTAGTCTTGAAAGAAAAATTCTCCTCCTCCTGGACCCGCATTCTTATTACGAGAATTTTTTACATTATCAGGGCCAATTGTAGGGCCACTTGGTCCATCTGCCGTATAAATCCCTGACTTTCCATTACTTTCCATGGTATAGCTTCCGTCACTATTGCGTTGCGCACGCAGTAAATCACCACTCATAAACCCATAATAATTCAGGGTATCGTCTATGGCTATTCCTGGCTGATTTTGCCCCGTTTGCAAGCCTCCACGATCCATCATTCCAATAAACATTGACCCATCATCATCAAACTCAATATCGGACAAAATAGGTTGTGGATTGACCAAAAAGGCACTCAAAGGGTCGGGTGCACCCAACGGATAGTTACATTGTTTGGGGAAAGTTTTACTCCATGGTTTCCAAGTATCTATTGTATCGCATCCTTGGGTATTATCCAAAGGATCACGTTTGTAACCCAACGGAAACTCTATTGACTTTTTAAACTGGTAATCTTTTAAACTAAGTTCGTAGATGGCCCCCTTCAAATCTTCTTTTTTCTGCGAAGTTTCAGCCGTACATACTACCCCTATATATAATTTGTTACGGTAATATTTGAGCGCCCACGGCACAAATTCCCCATTGGAGCAATTAGGATGAGGAATTGTATAGCTATGTACATTCGCAGCCGCAATTGAGTGAGGAGCTGTCAAAGGTTTTCCTACGCAAAAACTATAAAGTTTCTTATCGTAGAGGTTAATCATAAAGAGAGTATCTTGGTAACGAGAAAGCTGTGCCCCTCCTATCCCTACTTTACCCGCTGCATGAAACGCCAAAGAGTCCCTACTTCTTCCAGTTTTCGAAGCAGGTAGAATGTTTAAATTTGTAATGGGATCAATGTGGGGGTCTGGTCCTGTGTCAATTCCCAGGGTTTTTACGTCTATAAAATTATGTACAGTATTACCATTCGCTAAATCAATATAATAAAAACCGCCCGTTCCCAAAGGCCCCATACCCACGTGCCGACGCACGATAGCCCCTACCAACAACCGCTGTGAATCTCTTTGATAAGAAGCAATCCAAGTGGGGCCAATGTCTTTGGCTTTGGCCAATTTCACCATTGAAAAATCATCTACTCCCGCCAAACCACTGGCACTATAATCAAACAAAACCAACGCAGGGTCATCTGCTGCCGAGCCCCCCGCCAGTGGGTCTCCCATGACATAACAAGCCGTAGCTACTTTGGGACCAGTGCCCTCTCGGCAGTATTCGTCGTCGTTAGTAATTCCCAAATTCACATTCGATGCAGGTGCTTTGACAAACTGAACATCCGTAGCACTGTGTATCCCTATTAAACTGGGAGAAAAAGTTTCTGGCAAATCACTAAACTCTACCCGAACCATGCTATCCTTAGGCGCCTGAAATTTATCAAATTGATATACCCCTGCCGTATCAGTGACGGCAACCACAGGTGTAGTATTATTACCCACAAAAAGCTTCACTTTTATTCCTGCCACGCCTATCTCAGTAGGATTGCTATTGGTCCGCTTTCCGTTGGAATCGTAATCAATAAAGACAAAACCACTTACCTGACCTCGGACACTGGTGGCAGCAATACTTACCAAAACCAAAAGTACCGATAGACTACGTAAGATGGGGTTGTTTTTAAAAATTTGACGTAAAATTGTTTTCATGTTTCCTAAACATTTGGGTAACTAAAATGATCACTTTTCATGGTTTTGCGGAGTAGGTATATATTTTTAAAATATAGAATAAATATATTAACTTGGTTATACTAAATTGTGTGAGTTATGCCGATATTCAATAGTTGGGTCGTGCAATAACTAATATATAAAATCTATCAAATAATAGACTTTTTTTTTCTTGCGAGTAATTAACTTAGAGGTTTTTATTTCGACATATTTTTTATGTCAAATATCTTGCCATTTTCAAATTCTATACAAAAACAATAGATAAAATTTAAAAAGCAACAAAAAACAGATTAATACATTTATTGTCAAAACATTACAAAAAACACTATTTTCAAATCTAATTTTATTCAAAAAATGTAACAGTTTCTCCCCTTACATTTCATCAAAAAATCAGCTGCTACAAGTATGAACAAAAACAGTGCCAACGTCATTGTGATATAGTAAGTTGAGAATAAGCATTGTTTTGTCAACCACTCAGCCATCATTAACTCAAAAGCCCATTGAATTAGCAAATTGCGTTTAGAATCTTTTCCTGCTTTCGTTTTGTAAGTACCCTCGGATGAGCTTCTAACACCTGACGTAAGAACCTCTGAATAAGTGATAAATATTTACTGGCTTTGGGTTGATCCATGCCAAAAAACATCGCCAATTTTTCTTGCCGAATGTCTCCGCTTAAATAAACAAGCGCAAAAAGAAGTGCATCGTTGGTATCGGCAAAAATGCTATTTTTACGAATAGATGCTTGTCGAGTACGCGGTGTACCATCAAGGGTGAATTGGGCAAAGTAGGCTTGCCATACATCTTTAAATAAAAGATGAAGCGCTTCAAATTCATCGCGCTTGAGACCCGTAAGCCGACGAAGTTTAGCCTCATCTGTCTCGATGTCGTGGTATCGCTGAATCATTACTGGAACCATAAAATTTTTAAAGAGGTAAAATGTGATATTAGGCATAAACGATTATGTCAAATATCTTGCCATCTTAAAAACTTTACGACGAAAACATTATCTTGCGCCTTATATTTGGCTTAAAACAAGGTGCAGATTGCAGAAAACGAAGATTTTAATACCGAAGAAGTCACGCTGTTTGCAGATTTGATTCTGCCAGTTCCAGTGGCTCAGCTATTTACGTATCGTGTACCCCGAACGCTAAACCCTTTCCTCAAAAATGGTGCCAGAGTAGTGGTTCCATTCGGAAAAAATCGCGTAGTTACGGGAGTGGTAGCTCGTATCCACCAAACACCACCTTCCAAATACCAAGCAAAGTATATTGCGGAGTTATTGGACGATGAACCTTTAATAACTCCTTATCAGATAGAGCTTTTCAATTGGATTGCCGAATACTACCTCTGTACCGTAGGCGAAGTTCTTAATGTAGCACTTCCTTCGGGACTCAAAATCACCAGTCAATCCAAGATTCAACCCAATCCTGATTTTGAGTATTTTGACCTACTCACCGAAGAAGAAGCCAATCTGCTGGACGAAATCAAAAAGTACCAATCGCTTACCTACGAGGAAGTAGGAAAACGAGTTGGCGACCAGAACATCAACCACATTATCAAATCATTAATTGGCAAACGGGCTATTATTCTATTTGAAGAAGTACGCGAAAAGTACAAACCCAAAGTGGTCAAAAAAATCAAGCTGAAAGGATTGTACGAAACCCGCGAAAATCTAATAGAACTCATTACCCAACTCGAAAAATCGCCGAAACAACAGGAAATTGTGATGCGGTACGTGAGTCAAGTACCCATCCAAAACGACCCCTATGCTAACCGTTCAGGTCTTGAGAAAAGCTATTTTACTCAAAATGAAGACACTTCGGACTCGGCCCTAAGTACCTTAGTCAAAAAAGGAATCTTTGAAGAATTTGAGATCACAGTCTCACGCTTTGCGGATGTAAAACCTGATTTTGGGGGCAGTACCAACATTCAACTTACTACGGCCCAACAACGCGCCTACGACGAAATTATCGCGCAATTTCAAGACAAAGACACCGTCTTACTCCACGGCGTAACAGGAAGTGGAAAAACGGAGGTTTATATCAATCTGGCCCAACAGGTATTAGCCAGTGGTTCACAGGTGCTGTTTTTACTCCCCGAAATCGCCCTCACTACCCAAATTGTAGTTCGCCTTAAAAAAGTTTTTGGCGATAAATTGGGAATTTACCACTCCAAATTCTCTGACAATGAGCGCGTAGAAGTATGGAAAGGCGTCGTTTCGGGTCAATTTCAGTTGGTGGTTGGAGTTCGTTCGGCCATCTTTTTGCCTTTCGATAGCCTTGGCCTCATCATCGTGGACGAAGAACACGAAAGTTCTTATAAACAGTATGACCCCGCACCGCGCTATCACGCCCGTGACGTATCTATTGTTTTAGCGCAACGCCAACGGGCCAAAGTACTTTTAGGTTCAGCTACGCCTGCGCTCGAATCTTATTATCAAGCGCTCAATGGTCGCTATGGTTTTGTCAAGTTATCAGAACGATACGGCCAAGCTACCATGCCCGAGTTTGTGCTGATAGATACCAAGCAAGAGCGCAAAAGCAAAAAGATGAAGTTTGAGTTTTCGTCGGTCTTAATCAATGAGCTGAAAGAAACCTTAGAACGAAATGAGCAAAGTATCATTTTTCAGAACCGTCGGGGATACTCCTCTTATTTACAGTGTGAAGAATGTGGTTGGATTGGCGAGTGCGAAAACTGCGCAGTGAGTCTTACCTACCACCAAAAAGCCGCCGAACTCCGCTGCCATTATTGTGGTCATAAGGAAGAAGTGCCTAAATTTTGTCCAGGCTGTGGCTCTACGAAGGTTCGTACGGTGGGATTTGGTACCGAAAAACTGGAAGACCAACTCAAAATATTTTTCCCTACCGCCCGCATCGCACGCATGGATTTGGACACGACCCGCGCCAAAAATGCCTACAAGGAAATGATTGAGGACATTGAGCAGGGCAACGTAGATATTTTGGTGGGAACTCAAATGATTAGTAAAGGCTTGGATTTTGAAAATGTAAGTTTGGTAGGCGTTTTTGATGCCGACCGCATGATTCACTTTCCTGACTTGCGCTCTGCCGAACGAGCCTTCCAATTAATCACCCAAGTGAGTGGGCGAGCAGGCAGGCGAGCCGACCGTAAAGGACGGGTTTTAATCCAAACAGGCAATCCCTCTCAAAAGATTTTACAAAAAATTATTAATAACGATTATGAAGGAATGTACAGCGAAGAAATAGCCGAGCGTGAGCATTTCAAATACCCACCCTTTACAAGACTTATTAAACTGACAATCAAACACTTTGACCAAACAACAGCCCAACAAGCTGCGCAAAAATTAGCCCAGCTTTTGACCGAAAAAATGGGTCAAGATAGGGTGTTAGGCCCCCAGCCTCCGCTGGTTGAACGCATCCGAAATCGGTTTTTGTTTGACATTCTTATCAAACTCGAACGCGAAAAAGTTAATTTTAAGGCCGCAAAGACTTTTATACTCGAAAAAGTAACTGATATTCTTACTGACAAAACCTTAAAAGGCGCAGACGTCACCATAGACGTAGATTGCCTCTAATTGTACCCATCAAAATCTAACCAACGATGATTAATAAAAAAGCCAAAATTGTTGCTACCGTAGGTCCTGCTTCCGAAACTTCTGAGATGCTTTATGCACTGGCGCAGGCAGGAGTCAATGTATTCCGACTGAATTTTTCGCACGGTTCGCACCCTGACCATTTAGAGAGAATCCAGCGAATCCGTCAAAACAATGCTACTTACGGCCTCAGCATTGGTATTTTGCAAGATTTACAAGGTCCAAAAATTCGTATCGGTAACGTCGAAAATAAAGACGGCGTTAAGATTGTAGCTGGACAAAAATTAGTTTTTACCAACGACGATATTATTGGCACCTCAGAAAGGGTAAGTACGCCTTACAAAGGAATGTACCAAGACGTGAAAATGGGTGAACGGATTTTGATGGACGATGGTAAATTGGAGGTGAAGGTAGTAGGAATTGAAGGTACAGATGTAGTAACGGAGGTTATTTATGATGGTATCCTCAAATCTAAGAAAGGGGTCAATCTCCCCAATACCAAAGTTTCGATGCCATCGGTTACCGAAAAAGATTACGAAGATTTAGAATTTGGATTGGCCAATGATGTAGATTGGATAGCCCTGTCGTTTGTACGATATGCTTCTGATATTCAAGAAGTAAAAGACTATATCAAGTCTAAGGGAAAAACCACCCGCGTAGTGGCCAAGATAGAAAAACCCGAAGCGATAGAAAACATTGATTCAATCATCGAAGCCACCGATGCCATCATGGTAGCCCGCGGAGATTTGGGGGTCGAGCTTCCTGCCGAAGAGGTGCCCATGATTCAAAAGATGATTGTCGAGAAATGTAACATTGCTTGCAAACCCGTCATTGTAGCTACCCAGATGCTGGAAAGTATGATTGACGCACCGCGCCCTACCCGTGCCGAAATTAATGACATTGCCAATTCGGTACTCGACGGTGCCGATGCCGTGATGCTCAGTGCCGAAACTGCGTCTGGAAAATATCCCATCGAAGCCGTAAGAAGCATGGCTCAAACCATTCGTCAGGTTGAAATCGGTGACGGCAAAAAGAAAAAAGAAACCAAACTATATTTTAAGTACCATGCTGCCGTCAATGATCAGCCAGGGCCAAATGTCATCAACGACAACGTAGTAATGAGTGCGTGCCGCCTTGCGCGAGATACTCAGGCAAAAGCCCTCATTGGAGTAACTCGTTCGGGCTATACCGCCTTCCGTCTCTCTCATCACCGCCCCGAAGCCGATTTGTACGTTTTCACACCCAACCGTCAATTAATGTGTATTTTAGCTTTATATTGGGGTGTAAAAACAGTTTATTACGACCGTGAAGATCTTTCTTCTGATGACCTCATTGAAGATATTAAGCAAATATTGGTTGACCGCGAGGCTCTCCATACGGGCGACATATTTGTGAATACACTTAGTATGCCTGTCAGTAAGCACCGTAAAACCAATGCTGTCAAACTAAGCGTTGTAGATTAAGTAAAAACGTATAAGAGTATTGTATCAAAATCTATAAGCCCTTTCTGTATTTTGAGAAAGGGCTTATTTTTAGGTATTTACTTCATTATACTTCCATTTGAAATAAAGAATCACAAACGAAAGTACCAAAGTAATGGCATCGGCAGCTACAACTGGCAAAGAGCTTGTCATAATACCATAGCCAAGCCACAAAGCAACGCCAAGGGTAAAAATAAGAAACATAGCAAGTGAAACATCCTTCACTGATTTTGTACGATAAATCTGTAAGACTTGCGGCACAAAAGCAAGGGTAGTCAAAGCCCCTGCTACATAACCCATCACTTCTAACATAGCTGTATTTATTTGTTAACAATGCTAATATAGCGGAAAAATCATATATATAGTTCATATATCGAGCATTTTTATATAAATAATACAATAAGTCGTTAATAGATTACTATTTCCGTCGCAAGTGGCATTGTCACCTCTTCAAGTGTTCATTCTATTTTCTTACACATTTACCGAGCCAGACAAGCTTTTTGATTGGAAAAGTGCAAAAAATTCAAATTTTGTTTGGAAAATAAAACCTGACCTTATTTATTTGTAACGCAATTACGCAATTAGCGTAATTTCGCTATTAGAAAATTTTTGCTTTAAAATGTCAAATAAAACAAACGTGGTCGTAATTCTCATTCTTTGCACCCAAACGGTGTGAGTGGAATCCGACTACCAATATCGAAGCCTCACTCACACCGCAACTGAGTGAGGCTTTTTTTTAACATAACCTCCTACTATGTCAGAACAATTGAACAAATTTAGCCGCACACTTACCCAAGAAGTAACCAATCCTGCCGCCAAAGCCATGCTCTACGGAGTAGGATTAACCCAAGATGACATGCAAAAAGCCCAAATGATTGCAAGTACTGGGTATGAAGGCAATACCTGTAACATGCACCTCAATGGTCTCTCCGTACACGTCAAAAAAGGGATTCAAGAAAACGGCATGGTAGGGCTTTATTTTCATACCATCGGCGTCTGACGGGATGACCAACGGCAATGATGGCATGAGCTATTCACTCCCTTCACGCGATTTGATTGCGAACTCCATCGAAAATGTGGTAGGTGCTCAATGGTACGACGGCGTAATTGCCGTAGTAGGCTGCGACAAAAATATGCCTGGTCTGCTTGATGGCCTTAGCCCGCCTCAATCGTCCAGGAATGCTGGTTTATGGAGCAACCATCAGAACAGTGAGAATACAAAGGACAAAATTGGATTATCTCGGCCTTTGAAGCCTTAGGTAAAAAAGTTTGCTGGCACGATTTCTGACGAAGACTACGAAGGGTCATTCAAAATGCCATTCGGGTGCAGGAGCTTGTGGGGTATGTACACGGCCAATTATGGCAAGTTCCATGGAAGCCATAGGACTTACGCTCCCTAACTCTTCGACTTATCAACTACCCGAAGGCAAAAGCCAGAATGTATCGCTATCGGGGCGGCCATGAAGCAATTGCTCGAAAAAAATATTTGGCCCCGCGACATCATGACGCGCAAAGCCTTCGAAAACGCCCTTACCGTCGTGATGGCTTTGGGAGGCTCTACCAATGCAGTGTTGCACTATTTGGCGATTGCCCGCGCTGCCGATGTTGAATTTACATTAAAAGACATTCAAGACATTTCAGACCGTACCCCTTTGATTGCCGATTTAAAGCCATCGGGCAAATATTATATGGAAGATGTACTGGCGATTGGTGGTGTACCTGCCATCATGAAGTACCTTCTCCAAAACGGCCTTCTTCACGGCGACTGTTTGACAGTAACGGGCAAGACAATTGCGGAAAACTTAGCCGATGCCCCCGATTTGAATTTTGATACACAAAAAATTATTTATCCACTCTCAAGCCCACTCAAGCCAACGGGACACTTACAAATCTTGTACGGTAATTTGGCTACAGAGGAAATGGTGCCAAGATAAGGCAAAAGAAGGCGAACGTTTTGAGGGAATTGCGAAAGTGTGTGAGCGCGAGGAAGAGGTGATTGAGTACATCTCAAAAGGAGAAATCAAGGCAGGACATGTGATTGTGATTCGTAATGAAAAACTGGCTGACAGGTAGAAATGCCAGAATGCTCAAACCAACCTCAACGGTGATAGAACGGAGTTTAGGAGATAAAGTTACCATGATTACCAATGGACGTTTTCGGGAGGAACACGGCTTTGTTGTAGGTCACGTGACTCCAGAAGCTTATTTGGGGGGGAATATCGGCTTGGTAAAAGATGGTGACAAAATCACCATTGACGCCGTAAATAATGTATTACAATTGCACGTATCAGACGAAGAATTGGCAGAACGTCGTAAAAACTGGAAACAACCCGAACCTGCCTTCAAAAAAGGAGTCTTGGCCAAATACATCCGTAACGTAAAAACAGCAAGCGAAGGATGCGTGACGGATGAAGGGTAGTTTTTTAGGTATTCTTTAGAGGGTAAAATCTCTAAAGAATACCTAAAAAATTCAAATTTGAATTAAATGTGGCACAAAAGACAAAAATTCAACTAATGGAAGCTACACTGTTAGGTTTAATAAAAAATGAAATCATCGAAATACGAAACAATCTTCAAATGCTTAGTTTGAATGATGAAATTAATTCGGCCACAGAATCTAACATTAAAACTATTCTTAGAAAACGTATTGCCAACGGAATTATTGAAAGTTCTACTTTAAGAGCACATGCAGAAGCAATCATTTTGTGCCTAAAAAAAACAAGAGATTATCCTCTATTTTCAAAATATGATTTCAATGATAAAAATAGATGCTATATATCTATCACATTAGGTCAAGAAATCAGTGGATTTGAAAATACAAAACAGTCTTCAAATTCCAAAGAATCAACTTTTCTTAGAGCCAAAGAACGGTTGTTGAGAGACTTAGAAAAATCTTACTTAGTTTTGATATTCAATTTTAAACTACGCATGAAACAAATCTTAATGATAATAACCCTACGGCAGTTATATTTAATTATTAGTATTACTGTATTACTAAAAAAATTCAATCGTTATGATGCAGATGCTGTATTAATAAAATACTTCCCAATATTCGTAATACTAATGGTCTCTATTATTATTCTATGATTCTTCTATTTGAACCTGCGGCTAAAGTATTTGATTCTGTTCACAAAGGATGGAACAAGATTACTGCCAGTATATGGATTACTGTATTTTCATTTATTTTCTTAGGATATATGACCTCAATGATTAACTCTTCATCTGACAATTATGAAATGTTTTTAAGTGAGATTGCTAATATATTTATTGTAATGTCTCTATTAGCGTATGTTGTTGCTCTCATTTTTGCCATTACAAAATGGATAAAGGAAGGGTTTAATAAATAACCCTAATATCATAAAGAACTATTCAGCACTAAAAAACAAAAACTTCAACCAAAGATGAACGCACATAGAGAAATAGTAAAGCCTAAAGGGCGGACCATCAGTTTAGAACTACCAGAGGAATTTGCCCTTAATGACCAAGTTGAGGTAATCATTCTGCCTCTCAACGAGCCGCCCGTCAAAAAACAAAAAAATGACCTGAGGCGTTTTCGTGGGGCTCTGGCTCATTTACCAGAAAAGGAAAAAAAGGAAATGGACGATTTTTTTAAAAATATTCGTAACGAATGGGAACGGGATATTTGATTGATACATCCGGTTACAGTCGTTACTTAGATGATATGCTGTCCATAGAAAATAGTGATTTTATGGATAGTGTATTAGAAAATGCACCTGCCATGTGCTTTGTTGTCAAGATAGAATTGCGTTCTTTTCAAGGTGATATAGTTAAAGAAAATACAATTGCTGATTTGGTTAGTAATTGTGCGATAATGGAATTGTCAGATGAAATTATTGAAAAAACGATTGAGCTACGCAGAAAAGCAAAAATTAAACTCCCTGATGCTGTAATAGCGGCTACGGCAATCGTCCATAATTTAACACTATTATCTACCAATGATAGTGATTTTCTAAAAGTACCTAAATTGAAATACAAGTCATTGAACACATAAAACCACCCCAATAATGGGAAATTACATGACTATGGTAGCCGCTCAAGATGCTGCGGCCCTTGAAGACGTACAGGAAAAGCCCGAGGCAAACACCCCTCGCTTACTATCGGGTGCACAAGCATTGATGGAATCGCTCATTGCCGAAGGAACAGAAGTTATTTTTGGCTATCCAGGTGGTGCTATCATGCCCACCTACGATGCCCTTTATGATTACTGCGACCGCCTCGACCACATTCTGGTACGTCATGAGCAAGGGGCAGGTCACGCGGCACAAGGGTATGCTCGTACAAGCGGAAAACCAGGTGTTTGCTTAGTTACTTCAGGGCCAGGAGGCACCAACTTGGTCACTCCTATCGCTGATGCTATCATTGATTGTACCCCTTTGGTATGTATCATTGGTCAAGTTAAGTCAAACTTACTCGGTACAGATGCTTTCCAAGAAACGGATATTATCGGTGTAACTACCCCCGTATGCAAATGGAACTACCAGATTACCAATGCCGACGAAGTACCCGCCGTTATGGCCAAGGCATTTTATATTGCCACATCGGGCAAGCCAGGACCTGTGGTGATTGATTTTACCCGCGACGCGCAGGTAAGTACCATGACCAAGCCCTATGAGTACAATAAAATAGAGGGACTTGCCAGTTACAAACCACGCATTGTTCCTAAAGACGACCATTTAGAAAAAGCAGCTCAGCTCATCAATAATGCCCAAAAACCTTACATTTTGTTTGGTCATGGGGTATTGATTTCGGGGGCAATGGAAGAACTCAAGGCATTTGTCGAAAAAACTGATATTCCTTGTGCAAGTACGCTCTTGGGGCTATCAGCTATGCCCATTGACCATCCCAATTATGTCGGCTGGCTTGGTATGCACGGCAACTACGGCCCCAACGTACTCACTACCCAAGCCGATGTAATCATTGCCATTGGAATGCGCTTCGATGACCGCGTCACAGGCGATGCTACCAAATATATCAAACAGGCCAAAGTAATCCATATTGAAATAGACCCATCGGAGATTGACAAAATTATCAAAGCCGATGCACCCGTTGTAGGTGATGCCAAAGAGGCTCTAAAAAAGCTTTTACCATTGGTAAAGGCAAACAACCATTCTGCTTGGCGTAATGAGTTCAAAAAGTATGATATCATTGAGAGTCAAAAAGTTACCCAACGCGAACTAAAGCCAGAAGGTGAAATAAAAATGGCGGAGGTAGTAAATATGCTCTCCGAAAAAACCAAGGGAGAAGCTTGTATTATTGCTGACGTGGGTCAACACCAAATGATTGCAGCGCGGTATTACCAGTTCAAAAACCCCCATTCGTACATCGCATCGGGTGGATTAGGTACTATGGGATTTGCCATTCCTGCCTCCTTCGGCGCAAAAAAAGGGGCGCCAGACCGTGAGGTGGTGGCTTTCATTGGAGATGGATGCTTTCAAATGACCATTCAAGAATTGGGGACAATTGCCCAAAGTGGCTTAGCCGTAAAATTAATTATTCTCAACAACAACTATTTGGGCATGGTTCGCCAATGGCAACAGCTGTTTTTTGAGAAACGTTATTCGTTCGTAGAACTACAAAACCCTGATTTCGTGACCATTGCCAAAGGTTTTGGTATTGCTGGACACACGTGTTCAGAACGCGAAAACCTGAGTGATTCGTTGGAGACCTTACTTAAATCCGACAAACCTTATTTGTTAGAAGTAATTGTAGAAAAAGAAGAAAACGTATTCCCGATGGTACCTGCTGGCGCGGCAGTGGCTGATATTCGTTTGGATTAAAAATCCATAGCACAACCATTGATTTAAGAAAATGCACAAACAAAAACTCCCCGTTGGGGCAGGGGGCCTATGACAACTTACACCATCTGTATATTTACCGAAAACACCTTCGGGTTGTTGAACAAAATTACTATCCTATTTACGCGTCGTCGCATCAATATTGAAAGCCTGACGGTATCAGAAACTGAGCGCAAAGGTGTATCTCGTTATACAATTACCATCAAACACGACAAACGCGAAGAAGTAGAAAAGTTGGTACGCCAAATTCGTAAAGTAGTTGAAGTCTTGGCCGTATTTGGCTATTTAGACGACGAAATCGTCTATAATGAAATTGCACTATTCAAAATTGCTACGCCAGTTGGAGGTAAACCCATTGATATTGAAACTATCAATAAGGTGTATAAAGCTTGGGTAGTATATTGGGGGCTTGACTATGTTGTGATTGAAAAAGCGGGAAATGAAGGTGAAATCTTAGATTTTTTCCGCTATATCAAATCTTACGGCATTCTTGAGTTCGTAAAATCGGGCAGAGTAGCAGTAGGAAAAGCGG
>JBGAUP010000064.1:0-9369 GCA_044228585.1 Runella sp.
GAAGGAGTGAACGATTGTGTTTTTCTCTTTCTTGTCTGCACCAAAACGGCTCCACATACCGATACATGGCCCGCAGGCGTTGGCAAATACTTTTGCACCGATCTTATCGAAGGTGGCAATTAAACCATCGCGATCGATCGTATAGCGAACCAGTTCAGAACCCGGAGTGATGGTGAATTCTGCTTTGGTTTTCAATCCCTTTTGAGCCACTTGCTTAGCCAAACTTGCTGCACGTGAAATGTCTTCGTAAGAAGAGTTGGTACAAGAACCAATCAAACCTACTTCTACTTTGGTAGGCCAACCATTAGCGGCAGCCGCTTCTTTCATTTTTGAGATTGGCGTGGCCAAGTCGGGCGTAAAAGGTCCATTCAAATGTGGCTCAAGCTCCGAAAGGTTAATTTCAATTACTTGATCAAAGTATTTTTCGGGTTCGTCATAAACCCCCGCATCCGCGGTAAGGTGTTCTTTGACCGAATTCGCCAAATCAGCAACCGCATCACGACCCGTAGCACGCAAGTAGCGCTCCATAGACTCGTCGTAGGCAAAGGTTGAAGTAGTTGCCCCGATTTCGGCTCCCATATTACAAATCGTACCTTTTCCCGTACAAGACATCGAAGTAGCCCCTTCGCCGAAGTATTCAACGATAGCCCCTGTACCTCCTTTTACGGTAAGAATACCCGCCACTTTCAAAATTACATCCTTCGGAGAAGTCCAGCCACTCAACTTACCAGTTAACTTAATACCGATTAATTTAGGGAATTTAAGCTCCCAAGGCAGACCCGCCATCACGTCGCAAGCATCAGCCCCACCGACGCCAATAGCAATCATCCCCAATCCACCCGCGTTTACGGTGTGGGAATCGGTACCAATCATCATTCCGCCAGGGAAAGCGTAGTTTTCTAACACCACTTGGTGAATAATCCCCGCCCCTGGTTTCCAGAAACCAATACCATATTTATTTGAAACCGACGCCAAGAAATCATAAACTTCTTGGTTTTCAACAACCGCTTTACCCAAATCTTGCGACGACCCTACTTGCGCCGTAATTAAGTGGTCGCAGTGTACCGTAGATGGAACCGCCACTTTAGGACGACCCGCCTGCATAAATTGTAGTAAAGCCATTTGGGCGGTTGCGTCTTGCATTGCTACGCGGTCTGGGCCAAAATCAACGTAAGATTTTCCACGCCCGTACACTTCGGTAGCATCACCCTGTGTAAGGTGAGCATACAAAATTTTTTCAGTGTAAGTAAGAGGACGTCCTACTACTTTACGAGCCGCCTCTACTCGTTCGCCGAGTTTAGCATAGAGGCCCTGCATCATATCTAAATCAAATAACGCCATGGTATATGTAATTGGATGAGTTAATTTTCAGGCATAAAACTACAAACTGTAAAGCAAAATACCCGAAAAATCTTGGTAAATAGTTGTAGAAAGTCTTCGCAGAAGGTGTTATTTTAAAAATTTAAAGGTTTTGTATAGAATTGTTTAGGGATTCCATTGACCAGAATAAACAAATCATTTACCCTATTTTTGGGAAAAAACAGGAAGAATTACCAAAAAACAAATGACCTTCCTATCTTTACTCGCTTGATTCAATCAACTATTAACCCTCATTCAAGTTAGCTGACACACTTCATGGAACGTTTTACTGGACTCATTGGCGTTGTTTTAATTTTGGGCATTGCGTATGCCATGTCTAACAACCGCAAAGCCATCAATTATCGCACCGTTGGCGTAGGCTTGGCGTTACAATTTGGCTTGGCCGTTTTTATTCTGAAAACCACCATCGGCCAAAATATTTTTGATTGGTTAGGGCGAGCTGTTCAAAAAACCCTTAGTTTTTCCGATAAAGGCGCCGAGTTTGTCTTTAGTCCATTGGTTAAGCCTTCCATTCTCAACAAAGCTTTTGGCGCAGGCAATGATTTTATTTTCTTTTTCACCATTATCCCTACCATCATTTTTGTGGCGGTATTGGTGAATATGCTCTACCACATCGGGCTGATGCAGCGAATCGTAGCGGTATTGGCAAAGCTGATGAAATGGTTGATGGGCGTGAGTGGCGCAGAAGCACTGTCAAACGTGGCCTCGGCGTTTGTGGGACAGGTAGAAGCCCAAATTATGGTAAAGCCCTATTTAAAAGGGATGACCAACTCCGAGCTGATGGCTTCCATGACGGGAAGTTTTGCCTGTATTGCGGGAGGCGTAATGGCTACCTATATTAAATTAGGCGTTCCCGCTCCTTATCTAATTGCCGCCAGTTTGATGGCTGCCCCTGGTGCGTTGGTGATTGCTAAAATTGTATTTCCCGAAACAGAGACTTCAGAAACAAAAGGCATTGTAAAACTCGAAATCAAGAAATCTCACGCGAACCTGCTCGACGCGATTGCCGCGGGAGCCAGCGAAGGCTTAAAGGTAGGTTTCAACGTGATTGCGATGTTGATTGGCTTTATTGCTCTGATTGGGCTTCTGGATTATTGTCTGGGCAAAGCAGGTGGACTTTTCGCTTTTCCTGAACTAAGTTTAAATTTTATTCTGGGAAAACTCTTTTCCGTTTTTGCTTGGGCGATGGGCGTTCCGTCTAAAGATATTGAAGTGGCAGGCTCGCTTATGGGCACTAAGATGGTTATCAACGAATTTGTGGCCTACCTTGACATGGTAAAAATCAAAGAAGCACTTGACCCTAAAACCATTGCTATTGCCAGTTTTGCGTTGTGTGGATTTGCCAACTTTAGCTCAATTGCCATCCAAGTAGGCGGTATCAGCGAACTGGCTCCCAATCGCCGTTCGGACTTGGCGCGCCTGGGTTTCAAAGCTTTAGTTTGTGGCACGCTGGCTTCTTATATGTCGGCTACCATCGCGGGATTGTTGTTTTAAAAAGCCCCAACCCCAAAGGGGCTATTTTTGACGTATTACTAAAACTCCCCTTGGGGAAGGGGACTATTCAAAACTATGGAACGTTCGCGCATTGGTGGGCGGCTTTTGATTGGGATTATCATGGCTGTCGTCGCATTAATCGGTTATTATAGCAAAACCCAAGTGAACCCCGTTACGGGAAAAAAACAACAAGTAAGCCTGACGCCCGAAGAAGAGGTAGCGTTGGGCTTGCAAAGTGCCCCCCAAATGGCCGCTGAGTTTGGTGGGCTATACCGCGATGATAAAGTGCAATTATTGGTCAAAAAAATTGGGCAGGAAATTGTCCAAAAAACTGAGGTCAAAAACTCTCCTTACCAGTTTGACTTCCACGTACTGGCTGATCCCGAAACCATTAATGCCTTTGCCGTACCTGGTGGACAGATTTTTATCACAATGGGATTACTCAAACGCCTCAAAAGTGAAGATCAACTGGCAGGGGTTTTAGGCCACGAAATCGGCCACGTGGTAGGCCGCCACTCCGCTCAACAAATGGCCAAGCAGGAATTGGTAGGCGGGCTGGCGGGGGCTGCATCAGTAGCCATGTCCGACCCCAACTCCCCTAACGGTAGCGCCTATATTGCGCAATACGTAGCCAACCTGATGAACCTAAAATATGGCCGTGACGACGAACTTGAGTCGGATGACTTTGGCGTAAAGTACATGATACAAACAGGGCGAAACCCTGAGGCGATGATTCAAGTAATGAAGATTTTGGCCGCGGCAGGAGGCCC
The DNA here is from genome assembly GCA_044228585.1 of Runella sp. GTDB lineage: Bacteria > Bacteroidota > Bacteroidia > Cytophagales > Spirosomataceae > Runella. The sequence goes on from JBGAUP010000064.1 coordinate 3,645, forward strand.
CAATCGCCCTGCCGAGTTTCAAAGCACCCACCCCAGTCCCGAAAACCGTGTTATGAAAATCAAAGAAGCCATGGCGAAATATCGTAATCAATGAAAACTTTTTTCGTTTAAAGCAATAAGAATTTTATCAACAGACAACCCCTTGAAAATCAAATGAAACGCATTCTTCTCGTTAGTATAATTTATTTTTTTAGTTTATCCAGTTGGGCACAATTCAACAGTGGTGTTCAATGGACCAAAGATGGCAACGGTTATTTAAGACTCGAAAACAAAGAAATTGTTCAATATACCCTACCCGATGGTCAAAAGAAAGTTTTGGTAACAGCCACACAACTTACACCCACTGGAAAATCTGAGCCATTGAGCGTAAGAAGTTATGCTTTTTCGGATGATACGCGTAAAGTGCTCATTTATACCAATACCCAGCGGGTTTGGCGCTATGATACGCGCGGCGATTATTGGGTGTTGGACTTGGATAAAAATACATTAACACAATTGGGAAAAGATCGCCCCGCATCGTCGTTGATGTTTGCTAAGTTCTCGCCCGATAGCAAAAAGGTAGCTTACGTAAGCGAAAGAAATGTATATGCCGAAGACCTCGCCTCTGGAAAAATAACCCCTTTGACCAAAGACGGCACTACCCGCCTTATCAATGGTACCTTCGACTGGGTATATGAAGAAGAATTTGATTGCCGCGATGGGTTTCGGTGGAGCCCCGACAGCAAAAACATTGCTTATTGGCAAATTGATGCGACCAAAATTCGTAATTTTTTGATGATAAATAATACGGATTCTACCTATGCTTTCAATGTACCCGTAGAATACCCCAAAGTAGGCGAACGCCCTTCGCCGTACAAAATCGGCGTAGTAAGTGCCAACGGTGGCGCAACCAAATGGATGAATACGCCTGGCGACCCGGGCAACACCTACATTCCACGCATGGAGTGGGGAAATGCCAACCAACTCATCATGCAACAGCTTAACCGCAAACAAAATGAGTCTAAAATACTATCTGCCGATATTAAAACGGGACAAACGACCGCCTTTTATACCGACACCGACGATGCGTGGGTGGAAACCAAAAGCAGTTATTCTTGGAGCGACAACCCCGAAGGCTGGGATTGGGTAAACGGTGGAAAAGAGTTTTTGTGGATGAGTGAAAAAGATGGCTGGCGGCATCTTTATCGCGTAGCCCGCGACGGAAAAACTGAAAAATGTATCACTGCTGGTAATTACGACATAATCTCGGTGGTGTTGGTGGACGAAAAAAACAACCAACTCTATTTCATGGCTTCGCCTGATAATGCTACCCAAAGTTACCTATACCGCGTACCTTTAGACGGAAGCCAGAAAGCCCAACGCTTATCTCCTGCCGATCAAGTAGGTTCGCACCGCTACGACATTTCTCCTTATGGTATTTGGGCATCTCATTCTTTTTCTAATGCCAATACACCACCCATGAACGAATGGATTCGTTTGTCTGACCACAAAGCCCTCAAAGAGGCTGATGATATTTCCAAAAAATTGGCCGCTCGTGGTGATGTCCCCAAAAAGGTAGAATTTTTCAAAGTAAAAACCGAAGATGGTATCGAATTGGATGGCTGGATGGTGAAACCTACCAATTTTGACCCCACCAAAAAATACCCGATTGTATTCACTGTTTACGGTGAGCCTGCCAGTGCTACCGTCAGGGACAGTTGGGGTACGGGTCGTAACAGTCTTTATGTAGGCGACATGGCCAAAGATGGTTATATCTACGCCTCAGTGGACAACCGTGGTACGCCTTCACCACGCGGAAGAGCCTGGCGAAAAGCGATTTATCGCAAAATCGGGATTGTGAATATTCGTGACATGGCGATGGGGGCTAAAGCTATTTTTGAGCAAAATCCGTTTATTGACACCAGTCGCGTAGCCGTACACGGCTGGAGCGGTGGCGGTTCTTCTACGCTTAATTTGCTATTTCAATATCCTTCCCTCTTCAAGACAGGCATTTCTGTAGCTGCCGTAGCTGACCAATTGAGTTATGATAATATCTACCAAGAACGCTACATGGGTATTCCGCAGGAAAACCGCGAAGATTTTGTAGCAGGGTCGCCCATTACACACGCGAAAAAACTCCAAGCCAACCAAAATTTGCTTTACATTCACGGCACAGGCGACGACAACGTGCATTATCAAAATGCCGAGAAATTAGTCAATGAACTTATTAAACATAACAAGCAGTTTCAGTTTATGCCTTATCCCAACCGCTCCCACGGAATTTATGAAGGCGAAGGCACCTCTCGGCACCTTAACACGCTGTTTACCAAATTCTTGAAAGAAAATTGTCCAGCAGGTGGCAAATAATTAATTGGTTTTGTATCTATTCTAAAAACCCTGAAAGTATCGAATACTTTCAGGGTTTTTAATAATTTTACAGACAGAAATCAAAAGGCATTATGGGACAACTGTTTACATAGGCGTTGATTTTCTGCCTCTTGACAAAGAAAACTGGCGGCCACTTTCATAGATTAGGTGAATTGGTTGTTTAAGTTGTGGGCAGTCAGGTCAGACGATAGTCAGACCCAAGAGAACAGCAGACGGTCTGACTGCCGTCTATGCGACCCAGTCTGACCTATGTCCACAACCTAAGAAACCATTACAATTAGGTGTTAGAAAAAAGGCTCAACTTCCTCTTATCTACGTCCAAGGTTGTTCTGCACTTGGGGGAGCGGTTAATACCTCCCCAGCTTTGAGAAACCCCGACTTAAAACGTTTTTGAATAGCTTTTCGGCTCGAATCGAGCGTCGCACCTACGTCTTTTTGTTGGGTGGGTTCAATCACCTTGATGTTGAAACTACGCAATACCTTACCGCTTCCGTTGGTAAGTTCAAAAGCTGGATCTATCTTTCCTGCGTCTTTAGCTATTTCTACCTGATTTACAAGCTCGTTGATACGCAAAAATTCATTCATATCACTGCGAAAAATTTCGTTGGTCATCAGGTCGTTGATAGCCCTAAGAGCCACATCGGCCACGCCATATTCGATATCAGAAGCTTCTTCTTGCTGACTGTTACAGTTGATGACTATAATGTGCCATTTTTCTCCAGGCTGTTTGCGCTGTTCGATGAGCCCAATTACATCGCCAAGAGGCGTAATGTTACGCACACCGCCATCAGAGACATTTTTAATAATACCATTTTTGGTTTTGATGCGCGGTATAGGTGGCCACACAATAGGAATCGCCGTAGAAGCAATGATACCCAATTGTAGGTCTTTGTCGGAATCGAAATCGTCGGGGCCAAGCGCGTAATAGTTACCATCAGTCAGTGACACAAACCCACAGCGATAGAGTACATCGGGTGGGAAACCACTTTTTGTAACAATTTTTTGGAGTTTGTTAAGCAAAGGTGTATTGTCGGCCAGCCCTTTCAATTTCTTAAAGTTAGCACCAATATCGGCCAATACTTCGTCGCGGTCAAAAATCAATTGAAGGACAGTACCAAATATCGAAGAAGGTAAGATTTTTTTCAGAATAGCCCCAAAATCTGGCGAAATTTTAGTTGCATTGGGGTCATCCGTAACGTTCAGTATATCAGTAGTGTATATTTCTGCATGACCTTTTTTAGCCACGTCATCCCAGAGTTGTTCGAGCAAGTCGAAACGATTCATCGCTACCAAAGCCCCATTGAGCGCCCCTACTGATACCCCTACTACGATGTCAAATTTGACGTTGGCATCCACTCCATCGTTGTGTGGAATACCGTTGGCAAAAATATATTTGAGAGCTCCCAACTGAAACGCCCCCTTGAACCCTCCTCCGCTCAATACGAGCGCATAACGATGCGTTGCCATAACGTTGTCTGTTTAGATGTTAGATTCAAGTTTGAAAATTTTGCTGGCTTTTGCAATGAACTGAGAAAGAAGTTATTAAACGGTGATAAAAACTTAATAAATAGGTCGCTTCCCTATCAATTTTTTACCAACGACACCGACAAAAGCAACATCCAGAAAGGTCAAGGAATAAATTCCTCGAAGTAGCTTTTACCAAGCTTTCTCTTTTTATGTTTATAGTATCTTTCCCAACCTTAATCTTTCCTTCCGAATGAAAACCATACGCTCTTTGGGTGTACTATGGGTATGTATATACCTGTATGTGCCTGTTTTTGCCCAACAAATTTCAAAAGAAGAACTCTTATTTCTCACCCCCGAATGGAAAGGAGAACGCTTTGCCGACGGACGCCCCAAAGTATCGGATGCCCTCCTAAAACGCATGAGGCTCGTTACGCACGAAGAAGCCTGGGCTGTGATGAAAGGCGAGAACTACAAATTCCAATACGCCGAAGGCTGGCAATGCATCAATCCCGACAGTGTGTTGGTAGGCAGAGCTTTAACAGCTACGTTTATGCCAGGTCGTCCCGATGTTCACCGCGTCATTGATAAAAAAGGACACGAAAAAGACGGTCGCATCAAGTCCCAAAATTCCTGGCCCATTGATTTACTTGTCAAAGGCGATGTCTATGTAGTCGATCAGTTTGGTGCACACGAAAATGGCCCCACCATTGGCGACAATTTGGGTAACTCTATCTATGCCAAGTCGGGCAACGGAATTGTGTATGAGGGTGCTATCCGCGACATTGCGGGGCTAAAAGAAATCGGTGGATTTACCTCGTTTTTTCGCAGTTATCATCCTTCCCACCACCTCAACAACCCCGATGGAGAGTTAAATACTACATTAGTAGGTATCAATCACCCTACCCGCATTGGCAAAGTGATGGTCATGCCTGGAGATGTAGTATTGGGACGAGACGGTGCGGTGACTTTTATCCCACCTCATTTGGCCGAGAAAGTAGTAACGACCTCCGAGATTGTGCGTTTACGCGATATGTTTGGGCACGAAAGGTTACGTCAACAGAAATATACCGCAGGACAAATTGATAACCGCTGGTCAGACGAAATCGAAAAAGACTTTTCGCAGTGGCTCAATGCCCACATCAACGAGCTACCCGTTCCCAAAGAGCAAATTCAAGAATATCTAAAAAAACGGACGTGGTAAAGCCCCCAGCCCAAAGGGGAGAATCATATATAACATTTTAAAATCATCCAAAAAATGACTCAGCATAACTATAAAAAAGCCCCCATCGGGGGAGGGGGGGCATCCCGCCGCGAATTTCTAACCAAAAGTGCCATTTCGACAGCACTTGGGCTTTCTACGTTTAGCAGCTTTGGGCAAGGACTCGAAACTGCAGTTGACCGCGCCCCCCTCTCTTCGGCGCCCTCTGATTTAAAAATCACCGACATCAAATGTGGTTATACGCGGGGAGGTCACAGCTTATTTGTGAAAGTCTACACCAATCAGGGAATTCATGGTTGTGGCGAAGGTGTAGATGCTACGCCTGGCACGTATCATCTGGTAAAAATGATGGGTGAGCGTATCAAAGGAAAAAGCCCACTGAATGTCCACCGGCTTTTTGAGGATGTGCGCCGTTCGGGCTTTTTTGAAGGGGCACAAGCAGGAATGTATATTGCAGTTTTATCGGCCATCGAGTCTGCTCTGTGGGATTTAGTAGGTAAAGCCTTGGGATTGCCTGTTTATCAATTACTGGGAGGAAAATTTAGGGATAAAATACGCGTTTATTGCGATACAGCAGCTTATCGGAGTAACGGACCAACGCCCGCTGATTTTGCCCAAGCTGCCAAAAATGCCGTAAAAATGGGTTTTACTGCCGTAAAATTTGACATTGAT
>JBGAUP010000064.1:9386-22576 GCA_044228585.1 Runella sp.
GAGCTGGAGCGAATGTACAACCAAATCGCGGCTGTACGCGAAGCCGTAGGGCCAAAGATTGACATTTGCGTAGATATGCACGGACGCTACGACACCACCACTGGAAAGCGCGTTGCCAAGATGATGGAACCACTCAAAATTTTATTTTTGGAAGAACCCTTCCCTGCCGAAAATCCCGAAGCTTATAAAATTGTCCGTGATTCTACTCAAACGCCTATTTGTGCGGGTGAAAATCATTATTTAGCGCACGGATTCCGTAAATTGTTGGAACTCGGTGCCGTGGATATCATCATGCCCGACTTGCAAAAAGCAGGTGGGCTCGGTGAAGGTCAGCGTATTGCCAATCTGGCTAATCTATATTATGTACCTTTTGCCCCACACATGGTAGCGTCGTATTTGGGGGCAATGGCTTCCGCACATGTATGCGCAAGCGTACCTAACTTCTTGATTTTGGAGTGGCAAATTTATTTCCACGAAGACCCCATGTTTAAAGAAGTCGTGACTTTTGATGGGCCAATGGTAAAGGACGGTTACATTCCACTTTCCGAAAAACCTGGGATTGGCGTTGAAATCAACGAAGAAGGTATGCGCAAATATGCGCCGAAGGGCGTACCGTTTTTTGAATAAAAAATCAAAAGCCCCGAAAAACGGGGCTTTTTTATGTCAATCGTAAACTACTCTAACCGCCCCTTATTCAATTCATCTTGCCATTTTTTCAGTTCATCCCACTTTTCATCGCGGGCAAGAGCCGATTGCTCTGGCCAAGTAGCTGGATCGTGCATTTGGAAACGAGGACCCGCCGCCTGTAATATTTCTTTAATACGCTCAGGAGTGGTAGCTGCGAGCTGCGCAAAGGTCAAAATACCCTCATTATTGAGTAATCCTTCAATTTTAGGTCCAATTCCTTCTACAATCTTCAAATCATCGGGAATCACAGGGGTAGTGGGTACTTCGACCAAAGCAGACACGGGTACAGGAGCCATCGCATGAACTGGCGTTAATTTAGCCTTGGTTTTATAGCAATCTTCTACTTCCTCGTTGCGTGTTCTTATCTTAGACTTTAACCCTTCTATCTCAACGGCAAAAGTACGACGCCCCAGCCACCAACCGATATAAGCAGCAAGCGCCATCAGCACAATGGCTTCAAAACCAGCCATCCAAAAATTTTGACTCAAGGGAGTTACTTGTAATATTATCATGGTGATTGTTCAGTTTGAAAGTAAAATCATTATGCTTTACGACCTTTATTGAGTTCATCTTGCCACGCCTTCAGCTCATCCCATTTTCCATCCCGCGCAAAAGCCGACTGTTGTGGCCAAGTAGTAGGGTCGTGCATTTGAAAACGCGACCCTGCCGCCACCAAAATTTCTTTGATACGTTCGGGTGAGGTCTTGGCCAACTGGGCAAAAGTCAGAATGTCTTCCTTATTTAATAGTTGTTCAATTTTAGGCCCAATTCCTTCTATAATTTTCAAGTCATCGGGAATAATCGGAACAATAGGTTCGGGGGCTAAAGCTACCACTGGCACAGAAGCTTTGGTTGAAACCACGTCCTTGGCCAATTTTACGCTTTTTTGACATTCGTCGAGTGCTTCATCCAACTCGGATAGTTCAGTTTCTAAGCTTTCAACTTTACTTTTTCGGCTAATATAGCCAATGATATATCCCAATATGGCCGCTACAACGAGCATTAAGATATGCTGCCACCACGCGCCGTTCATTTCTAATGGATTAAAATGTCCGTACATATTCTTGAGAGTTTGAAATGTTGATTGGTTGAATTCGTTTGAAAACGGGGGGTTAAACCTACACGCTCCAAACTATTGCACTACAATGGAAACGCGGCGATTGGCTTTTCGCCCCTCTGGCGTATCGTTACTGGCTTTGGGTTGGGTTTCGCCTTTGGCTTCTGTGACCAATTGACTGTCCGAAATACCAAATTTTACAAAAGCAGCTTTTACACCCGCAGCACGGTTGCCCGACAATGTCATGTTTTTGTCATCAGCACCCACATTATCAGTATGACCCGTAAGCGAAAGTTTTTTGTCTTTATTGGTCGCTAAATACTTTTTAGCTTCCTCCAAAAACTTCTGATTGTCGGTAGTTTTTATATAATCAGCACTACCCGTTTTGAAATACAAATCCATGGGTTTAAACACGTCTTCGTATTTTTCGGCGGCGGCAAGTGCCTCTTCGGTTTTAGGAATTATCAAGCTATCAAACCCAAACTCCATCCCGTGCGTAGAATCATCTGGACTAAAGGCCAAATCAGTCAGTTTACTGGCAGCAACCAACTGCCCTGCTGGTACGCCCGCTTGAATGAGATACTGCTTGAGGGCATCTGCCCGCGCTAAACCCAAATCAGCAAATGAGGTGGGATTCTGCTCTAACGACGAATACAAGCCTGTGATTGTCACTTTTCGGTCAGGATTACCTTTAAGATAAGCTGCCAACGAATCTAATTCTTTTTTTACATTGGCATAGTTTGGGTCAGCGATTGACTTTTTAAAACCAAAGTTTGTCGCTGAAGTCAAATTAAGTTTTTCCCCATCTACAATACTAAGCGGGGGAATAGCATAAGCAGGCACGGTGATCGAAGCCGTAGGGCCTTCGCACAATTGTTTGATTTTACAAACGTGCCAGTATGTGGCTCCACCTATCCAGCCAATAAGCAGAATCCAAGCAAGCGTTTTGACACCTGAAGACATAGAGGTAAAGGGAGTTGAATGAAAAAAAAGGGGAATTGTTCTTACGACGGTGAAAATAAGTATAAGTATCACAAAAACAATGACTTGCCCATATTTATTCTCCAAATCATCCCTTTTTAATCACTCAAAAGCAATACTATAAAAATAATACAATTTATTAAACAGAATTTTATTTTGTTTAAAATATAACAAAATCAATTTTTCATATAATTAAATATATAAAATATAAATATTTTTAGTTAAAATCGGAATATTATTCTGTTTAACCAAAATACAGTCGCCGTTCATCATTAAAAACACCCCTCTTATCCTTTTTCGCTTTTTGCTCTCCTTTTCTGGGTGCACATTTGCAGCGTCATTAGAGCAACAAACCATTTCTGAGACCACATAACAGCCTAAAGCAAGTAGCTGATTCGTTAAATTTAAACAGAGTACCACTATGAAAACTTTCATGATTGCCACCGTTTTAAGCGTATTTTCGCTTGGACACATTGCCGAAGCTCAGGATGGAAAGAGCCTTCGCAAAACTCAGATTGCAGAAGAGATTTTGGCCTCATTGCCAACTTATGACAACTATACAGAGCCTAAAATCTATTTTTCAATCGCTGACCAACGCATGATTGCGATGCTTCCTATGAAGGATGAAAACGTAGAAACCCCTAAGGTTGGAGAAGAAAATACAGCAGTCGCCCAAACACCTGTTTTTGCTCCTGCAACTCCCAAAGTAGAAACTAAAGTAACAAACGATACTCGTCGAATTGGAGATAAGTAATTCCACGAATAAAACCCATCAATGAAAAAAGCCGCTGAAAAGCGGCTTTTTTCATTCGTACCTGTCATAAATACTCTTTCAGAAAAGTTGAGAAGCAATCTTATAAATATTATCAGCCTTTCCCATGGTATAAAAGTGTAACACAGGCGCACCAAAAGCCATTAATTCTCGACACTGCTGCGTACACCATTCAATACCTACCTCCTTAGCTTGAGCATCATTCTCGCAGCTTTCTACTGCTTTCACCAACTCATCGGGCAAGTGCAAATAGAAAATTCGCGGCAATACACTCAGCTGCTTCTTGGTTGAGAGCGGTTTTAGCCCCGGAATAATTGGGATCTGTATTCCCTCAGTCCGGCACCGATTGACAAATTCAAAATATTTACTGTTGTCAAAAAACATCTGCGTTACGATATAATCAGCCCCCAGAGCTACCTTCTTTTTCAAGTACTCAAAATCAGTATCGAAGTCCACTGCTTCAAAATGCTTTTCGGGATAGGCCGCTACTCCAATGCAAAAATCCGTGGGGACAAGTGGCTCCGCTTCTTCGTGCAAATAGTGTCCGCGGTTCATATTTACCACCTGTTCCACCAGTTGACTGGCATAGGCATGTCCATTCGTTCTGGGTTTAAATGTTTTGTAAGGTTTGGCGGGATCACCGCGCAATACAAGTACATTATCAATACCCAAATAATGCAAATCCATCAAAAAATCTTCAGTTTCTTCCCGCGTAAATCCCCCACATAGTACGTGAGGAACAGCATCCACCCCAAAACGGTGCATGATAGAAGAACAAATCCCAATAGTACCAGGGCGTTTTCTATTCACAATTTGTTTTATGGAGCCATCTGGAAGCGTTCGTTCCATATATTCTTCCCGGTGGTAAGTAACGTCAATAAAAGGAGGTTTAAAATCCATTAAAGGTTCGATATTGGACAATAACTCCTTGATATTGTTGCCTTTAAGAGGTGGAATTACCTCAATCGAAAACAACGTTTTTCCCTGAGCTTGAAGGATGTAGTCGGTGATTTTAGTCATACTTCTGAATCTTCTGAACGGCAAAGATACATAAGACGATGATTTTATGGTTTTCTGAGTTGCTTTTTAGAACTAAAAACGCTACTTTTGCGGGCAATTTTTCTGATAAACTCGCTTTTTTGAATGACGGTCGAACAGCCGTCCGCTGAAAAAAGCCTCAATTCAACTAATACAATGACTAATGAGTTAATCAAGCTGGTAGAATCTGAGTTCTCTGGCAGACGCGACGCCCACCCTGCTTTCCAAGCAGGAGACACTATCAACGTTCACCTTAAAATTATCGAAGGCTCGAAAGAACGTATCCAGATTTTTGCTGGCACCGTCATTCAGCGCCGTAACGTAGGTGGTAGTGGTGAAACTTTCACCATCCGTAAGATTTCAAACGGTGTAGGTGTAGAGCGTATCATCCCGATTTTATCGCCAAGCATTGACAAAATCGAACTAGTACGTAGTGGTAAAGTACGCCGCGCACGTTTATTCTATCTTCGTGGTAAACAAGGTAAAGCTGCTCGTGTTAAAGAGAAGAAAAAATAATCTCTCTTACCGAGTAGTCATAAAAAAGCTGTCTTTAAAGGCGGCTTTTTTTATACATTTCACCCTCCACTTTTCAAACACGACATGGCAAATCTTCCTATTTCAATTCCATTTTCAAAATACCAAGGCACGGGCAATGATTTCATCATGATTGATGACCGTACCGAACAATTCCCTGTAAGTCAGCCACTTATTGAATTTTTGTGCCATCGTCGGTTTGGAATTGGCGCCGACGGCCTCATTCTCCTACGCAATGCCGAAGGCTATGACTTTCGAATGGTCTATTTCAATGCCGACGGGCGCGAAGGAAGTATGTGCGGAAACGGTGGACGTTGTACCGTGCGATTTGCCCAAGATTTAGGGCTTTTTGAAGAAAATACGACTTTTATCGCCGTGGACGGTGAACACAAAGCCGTGGCTTGCGAAGAAGAAATTTTCCTCAACATGAGCGACGTCTCAGGGAGTGAGCAAGAGGGGAAAGATTATTTCCTCAACACAGGTTCACCGCATTATGTAACTTTTGTAGATAATGTAGAAGCGGTAGATGTAGTAGCCGAAGGCAAAGCCATCCGCTATGGCGATGTGTACGGTCCCAAAGGGGGTACTAACGTCAATTTTGTCCAGGTACTCGACGAGCAATCACTGTATGTACGTACGTATGAGCGTGGCGTAGAAGATGAAACCTACTCTTGCGGAACGGGCGTAACCGCCTGTGCATTAATGGCCTATCAACATTTGGGAATGGCAGAGCCTATCCATGTAAAGACCAAAGGTGGGAACCTCCGAGTATCTTTTGTAGCGCACGAAAACGGCACATTCGACAGCATTTACCTCATTGGCCCCGCAGTAAAAGTATTTGAAGGGATTTTTAGAGTGGAGGATTAGTCTTCCACTTCCAAAATCCCGCCTTTGAGATGATAAATTTGCTTTTCCTGCAAAGCTTCGGCTCGGCAGTAGTCTTTGGCTGCTACCCGCGAACGTGTGCCGTTGGTACAAACCACAATAATCTGCTGGAAAGGTATTAGTTCATCACGACGCTCTCGAATATCGGCCAAGGGAATGTTGAGGCCACCGATATTAAACTCTTCAAACTCCCACGGCTCGCGTACGTCTATGACAATGGCATTGGGCTGGACTATGATTCTGTCCAGTTCTGCGAGTGAAATATCGGTGTAAGTATTTGGTAACAAGCGTTATACTATTTATTGTTGTTTCATCCAATTGACGGTCATTTCAATGATTTCTGGATTGAAATTCTGGTAGGCGTATTCGCGGTACTTTCCCGTTCGCTGTAGCTGAATGGCTTCATCAAAAGAGCGAATTTTCACAAATGAGTGGTCTGTCCCTTTCAACAATTTATGGGTTCCTTTTCCAGCTCGTACTTCATTGACTATCTGGGCGATATTTTGCGAAGATTCTGGGCTAATGGCTTGGCTGTCAAACTCACCATAAATAGCCAGTGTAGGTACAGCCGCCTTGGCCCATGCTTGGGGCAAATTTTGACGATTTATATCCGAAAAAAAAGCGGACGACCGTCCAAAAAAAGTACCTCGATGATACGCCAAAGGATTTTCCTTGGAGGTAAGAATCGCCTCAAAATCAGGATCGGTAAACAAATCGCTGGCATTTCGCCCCTGCACCAGCCACTCGTACAATAGCGGAGTGAGCATTCGGGTATTTACTTCAATGGATTGAAGTGATTCTTTGTACAACAACGGTTTCTTACGAAATACATCTATCATGTATTCAAACCAAGGTTTTACTACTGTGCCATAGACCATGATACCTCGAGGTTTGTATTTTGCCTTTGCAGCCACCAAGGGCGCGGTTATTCCCCCTAAGGAATGTCCAAAAAGAAAGACCTGTGTGCTGTCTATAAATGACAGTTTTTTAAGCGAAGCAAAGGCATTCTGAAAAGCAGTAAGCTCTTCTTCGTAATTGAGACGGGCGCAGTCTTTCGTGCCCGCGCTTTCTCCTACGCCAGGTTTCTCGACCCTAAAAACGGCATAGCCTGCTTTGACCCAGCCATCTACCAATTTTTTGGTAGGTGACAATGAATCTTGGGCAAAGTCTATCGAGCCACAATCAGAACTCTGTAAGTAAAATACTGCTGGAAAACGAGCTGTGCCAAAAGGTTTATGAACGATAGTTCGCAGATAACCTTGCGCATAGGCTACTTCGCCATAAATCACCTCTCCCATTGATGACTCTCGCCTTCCTGCTATGACTTGGCCTACCACTCGGTTTTTGCGTCGCCCTCGGATGTAAGTAATCGAAATGGGTTCTTGCTCTTTTAGCTCACGTTCTAATTTTTGAAAATCAAGCAAATCAAGCGAATCCATCTCATTGATAGCCACCACAATATCATCGGCTTGTAAACCCAGAGAGGCTGCGGTGAAATTGGGGAGTACATTCTTAACTAAAAGTCCGTGGATATTTGGAAATTTTAAGGTACTCAACAGGGAATCAGACGCTTCGACACACTCAATACCTAAGGTACCTTTGTGCCGCAGATGTTGGGCGGTGGTGGTATTGAAAGCGACCAAAAAGGTAAAAATAATTCCAAGACTAATTTTAAAATACATCTGGTTCTGAATGATTAATTGGGCATCTTAACTAACCTATCTATCTTTTCTACAAAGGTCGTGCCTGAAAAGTAACTTCGGCTAATAAACCCACCGCATTGAAGCGTAAAATCGCTTTTTGAGCCGTAGATTTTTGGGTGATGTCATTACAGTGAACGCCTTTTTCCAAAAAATATACGTAGAATTTTTGGTCACGGGCACCTAATTGATGAATATCAGGACGCCCCAGCATCTGTCCCACTTCGTCAATGTGTTTACCAAGAATTTCGCTTTCAATCTTCCTAAAATCTGACTCCAACGTTTTCCTGACGTTTTTGCACCCCCCACGGTCGTTCCTCCATTTCACCAAATCCAAGTCGCCCACGCGGTCAGGAGGAGAAGAACAGGAAAAAGTGCAGAGTGTAAGGAGTAAAGTGTAAAACGGAGAACGGATTCCTCCTATCGTCGGAATGACAAAAATGGAGAATATAGAATGGGTTTTCATAGGGAAGACCGAAAAAATTGTAAAGCGGAACGCCGCTCGCTGTAAACTCTAAACTACTTACTACTGCTCCTGATACAGTGCCTGCAACAAGGTTTGTCCAACGGCTTTGAGCGTATTGGGGTCTATGTTGCGCATGTCGTCTTCGTGAGTATGCCAATCATCAAAAAATGTTTTTGATGGATTGTTCATTTGCAAGTGAATAATGTCAATCATCGGTATTTTGGCCGTTTCGTTGACGGGCAGGTGGTCGTCGGTAATAGCTGCTCCGCTTTGGTCTATAAAATACGAGCTATAGCCCAACTGACTCGCCAAATTCCAAATCGTGCGCGTTACTTCATTGGCATACTGAGTGGAGAACGCTTCTTTAGGAAAAGTAGCGCCTTTGGCCCCCACCATATCTAACAAAATACCGTAATAGGCCGAATAATTGGGAACGTGCTTGTTGGCAGCCCAGTACTGTGAACCCAAACAAAAGCCCGTAAATTTGTCTTTGGCCACGGCAGAGTTGCCCCCATCTTCCACGTCAAAAAAGATTAAATCAACGCCGACGGTAGGTTTTTGCGCGGCTTGCTGAATGACTCGCGCCAGTTCGAGTAGCACTCCTACCCCACTGGCACCGTCGTTGGCACCGTCTATCGCCCCTTTTTTGTTAGTTGGGTCTTCGTCGGCTACGGGGCGACTATCCCAGTGCGAGGCCAATAAAATACGTTTAGTGGCCTGCGGATTAATACTACCAATGATGTTTCTGGCATTGAGCTTACGACCATCATAGTGAGTTGCCGTAAATTTTTGTTCCGTAACGCTACATCCCAACCGTTTCAACTCAGCGACCAAATAATCCCCACATTTGACGTGGGCGGTTGTATTAGGAACGCGTGGGCCAAAACTCACTTGTTTTGCCGTATAAGCAAAGGCAGAATCTCCACTAAATAAGGGGGCTTTGACCAGCGTTGTAGCTGTCTCATTTTCAGTAGTCTGTTCTGAAGAAGAGGAGGAGGTTTTGCAATTCCACAATGTCATTAACACCGCTATAATTACAACCCACTTGAAATTTTTTGACATAAAATCGTAAAAAGTATATTAAAACGTTACAAAAGTAACCATTTATTGCTTTACAAAAGCGTTTTAGGTAGAACTTGACCGAACGTCCTGAAGCCTACCGATGGTCTTCTGCCAAATTTCACAAAAAAGGAAAAGATGGAGATGGTTTTTTCATATACTGTCAAGAATCTTTTTGAAGGTGTAAACCATACTTAGGGTTGATTTTTATTGAGAACAAATTTTACTTTTAAGTAAAATACCTAATTTTGTTTAATGAAATTTGAAATTGTAGAATTGGAAGAGTTTTTGGGGACAAAAACAACAGTTTACTCTGTATGGGTGAATGACGGAGAAACCACATTGTTTGACCAATTTGTAGAAGAAAATCAAGCGCATCACTCCCAAGAATTACAATCAATCATTGATAGAATTGATATTATATCGCGCATTACAGGAGCAAGAGAACAGTTTTTTAAACTAAATGAAGGAACACTTGGCGACGGTATATGTGCTTTGTACGATTCGCCCGATAAAAAACTTCGATTGTACTGTATTCGTTATGGCACTGCCTGCATTTTGTTGGGTGGAGGTGGATTGAAAAATGTAAGGGCACTACAGGAAGATGAAAAACTCAAACAGGAAAATTATGTATTACGGTACATTTCCAAAAGAATCATAAAAGCACTCAAAGAAGGGGATTTACACTGGAGCGCCGACGGAATGCGATTGGAAGGTACTTTTATCTTTGAAGACTGATGGAAACACAACCCAAAAAATACCGAAGCAAAGTATTGGCTTCCTTTGTGGCTAATCGTAATTCAGCGGAATTTGACAAAACCAAGCGTAATATGCTTTTGGCAGTCCGCATTGATGAAGCACTCAAAAGGAATGGATGGAGCAAAAAACAATTGGCAGAAGCCATGCACAAAAACCCCTCGGAAGTCACCAAATGGCTTTCTGGTACGCACAACTTCACCTTAGAAACCCTGTATCTGATTGAATCTTACTTAGGCGTAACTTTGTTTGAAGTTCCTACTACGGAATTGACGTCTGCTTAAATCCGTTATCTATCTCCTATAGTTGGAGCAATCAACATTTGATAAATTTGTAGAATTTTCTTTGAACGTCTCTCAAATTTTCGTTTTCTTGCATAAAATACTTTTTGACAATAATCAGTCTCTATTTTTTGGAGACTGTTAGATAAAGACATATTAGCGCTTAGCTAAAACAATCCTGTTTCTGAAAGGTCGAAAATTCAAGTCCACAGGGGAGTTAAGCAGGCGCTCACGTTGAAAAGCGTGGCGTTGCTTTACTTTGTGGACAAGGGATTCGACCCCCTCAGGAACAAATGTAAATGTGACGTTCCACGCTTTTTTTTATGACTGAACAACAATCTGCCAACGATCAAACAAACGGTCTATTTTACAGGCAAATAGGCACTAAAAGTGCCATGGCCTCAAACGCCTCTTTGACTTCAATACCTGCAAGCCTTAATGCTGCATATAGTGAATTTCAAAAACGTGAAAAAAACCTAAATGCGGAGAGGATTAAGCAATATCAAGCCGAAATGGCTCAATTTGTTGAAGAAAAAAATGGCAAACAAGCTGATTTGAAGCAATTAGATGTCCAAAAAGAATTTAAAAATAACCAAATTGATGACAAAAAAGCAGAGTTATCAAAAATCCGGAACGAAGGGCTTCAACCTGATTTTCTACCACTCGGTATAGGTGCTTTTATTTTGATATTGCTGACTTTTTACCTTTTTCTCTTTTACTCATCCACAGGTTACTCATCATTTTTCAATCAGGTATCATCAGGTATTATTCCTTCATCCCCAATAAGACCGGGCATGTCAGGGGGTGAAATTGCATTTGCGGTTTTATTTCCAATGATTTTTATCTCAATGGGGTTTATTATCCATATTTCTCTTGAACGTAAAAATTATTGGTGGTTGGCAGGAATTTTATTCTTTACCCTTGCTTTTGATACCTTCATGGCCTACAAAATAGCTGAAAACGCTTATAATAATCCAGAGATTCCTTGGGGCCAAATGGCTATTACAAGCATAGATTTTTATATTATCATTGCTGCCGGCTTTGTCGTCTATCTCATTTGGGGGTATCTGCTCAATTTTGTTCTGAATGAGTGGCAAAAAATGCAGCCTGACAAACTTCGACAATCCGCAATAAACAATTGCCAAGATGAGATACTCAAACTTACTTCAGAATTAGCCGAATTTGAAAACAAAAAATCAATTTATTGATTAGTCAAATAGAGAATATAAGTGGAGAGATAGGTGAAAGACAACGTAAAATAGGGATTTTACAGGGTGGTGGTATTATTATCAATATAACAGCACTTAGAGGTATGGTAGGGGAATTTATGAACGGTTGGAATGCCATAGTTAGTGCTCTTTTCCCAGAACCCTCCCAAGCAGACGTTCCTATGAAACAAGCAGCAGAGGCCGCTGAAAATTGGCTCATTAGAATAGAAGAAGGTTTAGAAAACAAGTAAATATTTTTTGCTAAAATAATGCAAAACAGATACACACCCCTCAAATTTGTAGGTATAGCTCTCACACTTTTTGTTGCTTTTATTTATATGCTAACCCAATGTCAAGGCAAAGAAAAAGAGTTAGCAGCTGCTACTAACTATGCTGAGGTCAAAAACATTTGGAAGAAATACGAATCCAGTAAAGATGAAATTAATTGGGTCAGTGCAATCAGGCAAAAAGTTGAGAATCTAACCTTAAACCAAACTGAAATACAAGATTTAGATACTTGGTTTCCCTACAATGAATATTTCAATGTAGTTATTGCACCTGACTTATCAAATAGATTAGGCAAGACTTACCAAATAAAGACTGATCAAGAGCTTATTGAGCATATTTGGCAATGTTTTAAAAAAGCTGTTGAGAAAAAATCTAAGAGGAAAAGTCAAAGAAAAGATTTTTTGATGATAGATGTAACTGATAAGAGTCAAGCCAATGGCCAATTTGGGTTAATGGCTAATAATTTGCGATTTGATTTATCTACTCAAACAGGAGTTAGCACCTACTTGAAGACACAATTCCCAATATTTAAAAGTAACATATCAAAGTTATATCAGTTGGGTTATAATCACCGCAGTGGTTCAGATATTAAACTTTTCATTGAAGATTTTGCCAATACCGCTAAAGAGAAACCCTCAACGCTATCCGAAAGATACCGTAATGTGCTGATAATATTGACAGATGGATACTTAGAAACGCCAAATCGAATTCCGTATGACACAAGCCCAGCAATCAATGCAGGAGTTGTACCTGTTGCAGCTCAAAATCAAATTGCTGTTAAGTCTGGAATTAATCTTAGCAATTGGGAAATATTAATACTTGAAGTTAGAGAAAGAAGAGAAGGCAAAGACTTTGACATTTTGAAAGATGTTTGGACAAAATGGCTCAACACAATGGGGGCAAAACGAATAGAGTTCAAAAAACATTTAGATGCCAGCAATACGACGAAAAGCTTCATTGAATCCTTTTTTAAAGTGAGCGGAGTGACAACTACATCAACAACCTACACTCCGCCCAAACCACCGCTCGCCCCCAACAATGCACAAATAACACAGTTACTTACTGAGGCACAAGCAATCATTGAGCAAAGTAATGATTTTGGGAAAGCCAAAACTTTTTTACGGAAAGCCGCTCAAGCAGAAGACTTAGCAGATAACCCCAAAGCACAGGAGTTAGCTAAAGAATGGGTGAAATTTGGAGACAGTGCCTTAGAAGCACTTACCAAAACAGGGGATAAAAATATGTTAGACATCCCCAAGCATTGGTATGAGTTAGCTCAAATTATCAATAATACTCCCGAAATACAAGCTAAAATACAAGCTTGTAAATAAATCTATACTGTAATAGTCAAGATTTAATCTGACAAATCAATTAAATTTGTAACGATTAAACAGATTAAGAACAATGACAACTCAGGAAAAAGTAATCCGCAACAAGGTAGGAATTTTGAATCTTGCCAAAACACTCGGCAATGTATC
>JBGAUP010000456.1:0-2714 GCA_044228585.1 Runella sp.
AGCTTGAAAAAATGCTTGTAAGTTGACTGCCGACACAGTTTGTTTTTCTGAAAGAATTTCTAACGTCAACTTTTCTTCCAGTGTTGCTAAAGCAACTTCCCAATCATGGCGATTTTGGAGAATTTGTTTTAGTTGGTATAAATCCGATAATTCTAATGTAAGCCCATATTTTGCGACAATAACCCTAAAATAGTCTTTATCTCCGTAAAAAAGCCATTTTATTACTGACTTGCGAGCGGAGATTAGTTGCTCAAGGCGATTAGAAAATAAGGGCAGTTCAGACGTCACAACCTCATCTTCAATCATTCTTTCTTTCGTCAAACGAGTTACTGTTTTCAGCCACTTCTGATACCACTGAGTGAAAGATTTTGTATAGAAACCTTCTATCTGTTTTTGGAAAAGATGCCACACGGATTCATCATTCAAAGATTCGAGCCAATTGCTGATTTTATCATTTTGATAATGAATCGTCAAAGTTTCATTCAAGTTTAATTTTTTCCCTAACAATTGCTCCGTTTTTTCCTCAATCTCATCCTTCCATTGAGGTATTTCCGAAATGAGCGTTTTGATTTGAGTTATTTCCACCGAATTAATAGCCGCAAAACTTACCCGCTCATGCCAGGGATGATTCACAGTAAAATAGGTTTGGTATTGCTCATAACGATTCAGTTTTTGTAAAAACACCACCAAATTTTCATCAAAACAAAATGAACGAAACTGAGGCAAGGAGATATGGGACGCCGAAGGATTGCTCGTCAGGTATAATTCTTTGGGCGAAAGTCCACAGTCAGATGCGTCAAAAAGTGCGTTTTTCAAACCCTGTAATTCATTGGTTATCTGGTCAATCGTGCGACTTACCTGCAAAAACTCTCTTTCTAAAACAATGGCATCCAAGCTATAGTTTTTCTTTTGATAGGCTTCTACATTTCCAATCTGTTGGTCCAACTGCTCATACAATGTTGCACGGTCGTTTTTGAAATCATGCACCAATGCCGCAAAAGGTGTGAAATCTACTTGTTTGAGCCGTTCATAAACAACATCCAATGCAACTCGTTTTTGGCATACTAACAACACCCGCTTACCTCGCGCGGCAAAATCGGTCATCAAATTGGCGATTAGTTGCGATTTGCCTGTCCCTGGTGGCCCTTGAACGACCAAAGATTCACCCTGTTTCACGCGCAGCAGGGCTTGTTCTTGCGAAGCATCTTGTGGGAAAGCCGTAAACGTATTCACCTCACCGCGCGACGGACCGTCCCCTGCCCCTCTCCTTTCAGGAAAAGGAAGTTTCAATGACCCATCTCCAAAAAGAGCAAGGCCGCCCGTGCGGAGGGTTGGGGTGAGGTTGATCAAGCTCTCATAATCTGGCCCCAAATAACTCCCAGCCTGTGGAAAAATGCCTAAGACGGCTTCTGAATACAATTTCAATTCGCCGTTACGCTCCAACAGTTCAAGGTCGGGTTTTGACCGTAAATCAAAGTATTGTAGCTGGTTTTGAAAAAGGTCTTGGTTAAAATTGATTTCTAAAGCACTTTCTTTCAGTAATTCGTACAGTTCGGTTCTAAAAGCGAGGGAGTCTCGATGAAGCTCATCCAAGTTTTTTTCTAATAATTCTTCGGAAATTTTGACTTGACTGAAATGACCATAGGCCAACAAAAAACTACGATTGAGAGACGCAGGTTCAGGGCGACGATTAAGCATCCAATTGATTTCTGAAACGCCAACTGGTTCTGTGACCGACCGATGGCTATTTTGTAAGCTAACTGGAAAAAAAGCCAAAGGAGCGTGAATCACCGTACCATCTATCAATTTTCCGCGTACAAATGGGTACGCCAGATACAAATCTTCCGAGCCCCGCTCTTCTTCTATAAATCGTTCGGTACGGGCAATTTTACGAAGTCGCTTACTAATCTCATTCACTTTTTCTGAGCGGCTGTCCATCGCCTGACATAACTTGATTGTCTTCTTTTGGGAAAGTACGTCTTTGAGCAAATCAAAAGCAGAACGATTATCAACATAATCCAATTCTTTCCAGTCCAAAAACTGGTCAGCAGGAAGGGTCGTCAAAAGCAACGAACGATTTCGGGTACTAAGATTAGTAAGCCGACGAAGGTATGTTTTGAGAATATCAGTGGTCATTAACGAAATCAAAATTTAGACAAGAGGTAAGTCTCGACGCTTAACAAATATAGGACTCTTTGTGTGAGTTAGAGTAACTTTCACGATATTTGCTAACGGTAGGCTCTCAGAACACCGCCGATACGTCGGGCTGATGCGTCGGAATACAACAAATCCTAAAACCAATATGCAGATTGTACAACAACTCCTTTTTGCCGTGGCACTGGGCATTACGGCTTGGCTTATCTCAAAGCGCGTGGGAATCATCAAAAAGACCATTCAACTCGGTAAGGCTGATAATCGTACCGACCGCCCCAACGAGCGTTTAAGTACTATGATTCGCGTGGCTTTTGGGCAAAAAAAGATGTTTGACCGCCCCGTAGTAGGCATAATGCACTTTGTGATTTATGCGGGTTTTTTGTTGATAAACGTCGAAGTACTGGAAATCGTATTAGACGGGCTTTTTGGTACACACCGCCTTTTTGCTCCGTTATTAGGTGACTTCTATCGTTCAATGATCAATTTCTTTGAGTTTTTGGCCGTGGGCGTACTCGTAGTGTGCGTTATCTTCTTGGTTCGTCGCAATATCACCAAAGTAG
>JBGAUP010000457.1:0-2736 GCA_044228585.1 Runella sp.
CTACCCTTGAGGAATGGAAGACGGGTTTGGAAGCCATTCAACAAGACGTCGAACAAAATAAAACAACCGCCCTTGCCAAAACGCAGGAATGGTGGAAGCAATTTTGGAATCGCAGTTATATTTTCATTGAAGGCAAAGACAGCACCATTTCGCGTAATTATCAGCTTTTTCGTTACCAATTGGGTTGCAATGCCTACGGTCAATGGCCTACCAAGTTCAATGGTGGGTTATTCACATTTGACCCCATTTTTGTGGATAAAAAATACAATCATACCCCTGATTTTCGGCTGTGGGGGGGCGGTACAATGACGGCCCAAAACCAACGTTTGGTGTATTTTCCGATGTTGAAAAGCGGTGACTTTGACCTACTGAAACCACAATTTGATTTCTATCTGCGTTCTCAACGCAATGCCGAATTTCGCTCAAAAGTATATTGGAAGCACGACGGTGCCTGTTTTACCGAACAAATTGAGAACTTTGGTTTACCCAATGTCTTTGAATACGGGCTAAAACGCCCCGAAGGCTACGACCCTGGCATGGAATACAACGCTTGGCTTGAGTATCAATGGGATACGGTGTTTGAGTTTTGCCTAATGATGCTCGAAACCGAACGCTATGAAGGTCGGGACATCACACAATATGTCCCTTTCATTGAAAGTTGTCTTACTTTTTTTGATGAACATTATCAACTTTTGGCCAAAAAACGCGGCACAAAGCCATTTGACGAAAAAGGGAATTACATTTTTTATCCCAGTTCTGCCTGCGAAACCTTCAAAATGACCTACAATTCGGCTACCGTGATAGCAGCCCTGAAAGTGATTCTGACGAGAATGTTGGAGTTGCCCGATACGTATTTGAAAGCCAAACAACGCGAAAAATGGACAACGATGCTCAAACGAATTCCGCCGTTGCCGTTTCAGGAGTTTGAGGGGCACAAAACTCTCGCGCCCGCCGTGGTGTGGTCGAGAGTACAAAACACCGAAACACCGCAGCTGTATCCTGTTTTTCCGTGGGGGCTGTATGGCGTTGGGAAGCCCGATTTGGACATTGCCATTAACACCTACCAATACGATTCGCACGCAGTACAGTTTAAAAGTCACGTGGGCTGGCGACAGTACAGTATTTTTGCCGCACGTTTGGGCCTTACCGACGAAGCAGCCGAATTGACCCGCCTCAAATTTAAGGATGCGAACCATCGTTTTCCGACTTTCTGGGGGCCAGGATTTGATTGG
This sequence comes from Runella sp., assembly GCA_044228585.1. Lineage (GTDB taxonomy): Bacteria > Bacteroidota > Bacteroidia > Cytophagales > Spirosomataceae > Runella. The sequence continues at coordinate 1,233 of JBGAUP010000457.1, forward strand.
ACACCCGACCACAACTGGGGCGGTTCGGCCATGATTGGTTTGCAGGAAATGTTAATGCAGGTTGACGGAAAAAAGATATATCTGTTACCCGCTTGGCCCAAAGAGTGGAATGCTACCTTTAAATTACACGCCCCCTACAACACCACCGTAGAAGCGACCGTAAAAAACGGTAAAATTGAAGAATTAAAAGTCGTACCAGCGTCGCGCACTACGGATGTGATTTTGATGAAATAATTGCTATGAAAAAAATGGTATTGTACAGCTTTCTGTGGCTTATAAGTGGCTACCTCCCAGCCCAGTCATTGCCCGACCCGTTGAAAATGAATAACGGTCAAGGGGTAAAAACTCCGAAGCAATGGCATACGCAACGGCGGAAAGAATTGCTGGAGTTGTTTTCCAACGAAATGTACGGACATTCTCCCAAACGCCCCACGGAGATGCGGTTTGAGGTGTTTGAAGAGGATAAAAAGGCATTGAACGGAAAAGCAACGCGCCGACAGATTGCGGTGTACTTCAACGGCAAGTCCGACGGCCTCAGAATGGATTTACTGATGTATGAACCATAAAAAAGGTCGCGTTCCTGCCATTTTGGGATTGAACTTTTGGGGAAATCACGCCATTCATCCCGACCCTAAAATTAGACTAACTCAAAGTTGGATAGAATCGGGCAAAGGAAACCCTTACGCCAATCTTTCGTGTGTAGTCAATCACCAAGCGACGGAGGCTTGTCGGGGAATCAATGCCAATCAATGGCCCCTTGACTCTATTTTAGACCGCGGCTACGCGTTGGTGACGGCCTACCGCGAAGATATTGCCTCCGATGATGCCAAAATGGGGCTTCAAAAAGGGGTACATACTCTGTATCCAGATTGGCAAAACAAAGGCGATAACTTTGGAACCATTGCCGCTTGGGCTTGGGCACTGAGTCGGGCTATGGATTATTTGGAAACCGACAAAGCCATTAACGCTAAAAAAGTAGCGGTTTTTGGTTGGTCGCGTTTAGGAAAAGCAGCTTTGTGGGCGGGGGCAACCGACGAGCGATTTGCGATGGTGATTAGCAACGAATCGGGCGCGGGTGGTGCTAAACTGTTTCATCGAGGCGTGGGCGAAAATATCCGCCGATTGTGTACCGTTTTTCCGCATTGGTATGCTGCTAACTTTAAGAAATATATGGACAAAGATACCGTTTTGCCCTTTGACCAACACCAAGTAATTGCACTCATTGCCCCACGCCCTGTTTATATTGCAAGTGCCATTGATGACAAAGGAGCAGACCCCGAAGGAGAATTTGCTGGAGCCAAAGCGGCCGAAGTCGTGTATCGTTTTTTAGGAAAAGAAGGGTTGCCCACGGAGAAAATTCCACCAATTAATACGTCTGTTCAGGGCTACATAGGCTATCATATTCGTTCGGGAGGACACGATGTAACCTTGTTTGATTGGCAACAATACCTGAACTTTGCCGACAAACATTTCAAATAGCTTTATTTAAACTCTTATGAGAATT
>JBGAUP010000065.1:0-22705 GCA_044228585.1 Runella sp.
AAAAAACGACGATTCAACGCCAACAACTTCTTAACAATGTTTCGTCACCTCTCAATACCAGCATTCGCTCGTGGGGTCTAAAAGCAGAGATTAATCCTTCAAAAAAGATAAATATCTATTATGATTTTAAAGCTTCCCAAACACGTATTGAGATAGCGGGAAAGAAAAATCCGCTGGCCTCTCAAGAGCGCCATCAGTTTGGTGTCAATGTGTTTCCAAGCAAACAAATTTACTTCGGCATTACTAATGATTATTATATCAATCATCTACAGACCAAGTCTAAACACAGCATTTTCAGCGATTTAACGTTCAGATATACGCTAGTGAAGAAAAAAATTGATATTGAAACCAACTGGACAAATATTTGGAATACGGCCAATCTGACGTTGGTATCGGCTAATTCCTTCTCTTACTTCGAATCATCCTACCAGCTGCGCCCAATGCAATTAATCCAGAAAATACGATTTTCTTTTTAAGGGAATGATTTATTTGGGGAAAGCTGGCTTCAGAACCCGATAGAACATGAAAGCAGGGACATCACATCCGTGAATAAGACAAGTTGAAGAAAAAATGAGTACATTTCCCGAAAATATTAAACCCTTTAACGGAAATGACCTTCGATTACATCATCATCGGCGCAGGGTCGGCTGGCTGTGTGTTGGCCAACCGCCTTTCGTCCAATCCTGCTACTCAAGTGTTGCTACTGGAAGCAGGTGGCCCCGACAAAAAAATGGAAATCCACATCCCTGCGGCTTATTCCAAACTCAACCGAACCGAGGTAGATTGGGGCTTTGAAACCGAACCACAACCGCACGTTTTGAACCGAAAAATATACCTACCACGGGGAAAGGCTTTAGGTGGAAGTAGTTCGACCAACGCCATGGCCTACGTGCGCGGCAATCGCGCCGACTACGACGAATGGGCGAGCATGGGCAATGAAGGCTGGAGTTACGAAGATGTGTTGCCCTATTTTAAAAAATCGGAGCATAACGAACAGATTCATAATCAATACCACGGACAGGGAGGACCTTTAAACGTTACTTATGCTACGGGCTTTCGTACGCCCGTGGCCGATGCCTTTGTGAAAGCTTGCGTAGAAAATGGAATTCCCGAAAACCCCGATTATAACGGCGCCGAGCAGGCGGGTACATCGCTGTTTCAGTTTACCATCAAAAACCAAAAACGGTGCAGTACAGCAGCGGCATTTTTAAAGCCTATTTTGCAACGTTCCAACCTTAAAATCATCACTTTTGCGCACACTACCCAAATTATCATTGAAAACGACCGGGCCGTAGGTGTTGAGTTTTTGACGGGAAAAAGCACCACCGAAAGGGCTTTTGCAAAAAAAGAAGTCATTTTATCGGCGGGGGCTTTCAATTCTCCCCAAATTTTGATGCTATCGGGCGTGGGCGATAGCGAAGAACTGAAACGACACGGCATCACCGTAAAAAAACATTTGGCGGGTGTCGGCAAAAACCTCCAAGACCATCTTTTTACGGGGGTAAGTGCGTTGTCAAACGTACCTACTGCCAACGATTCCCTATCGGCTTGGGGACAAATCAAAGGTTTTGCCCAGTATCTTCTACAAAAAAAAGGGCCGCTTACGATTAGTCCCTTAGAAGCCAACGCTTTTTTTAAAATCCATACAGGCCCCGACCCCGTTGATTTTCAGTTTCATTTTGCGCCTATTCATTTCGGTAACGATGGCAAAGCCGATTTTTATGACATCAACACCTTTCCGCATACAAGTGGTTTTACGATTTTACCTACCATTTTGAAACCTAAAAGTGTAGGCCATGTAGGGCTTCGTTCGGCCAATCCGTTGGATGCCCCTCTGATAGACCCGCACTTTTTGTCAGAAGAAGAGGATGTCCTAATGTTGTTGAAGGGGACAAAAAAAGCCTTAGAAATCATAGAAGCTCAGGCTTTTGCGCCTTATCGGAAAGAAATTATTCTACCACTGTATCGTAGTTCGGACGAAGAGTTGATTTTGCACATTAAAACCCTGTTAGAAACGGTTTATCACCCGATTGGCACTTGCAAAATGGGTAATAACGAAATGGCCGTGGTGGACAATAAACTACGGGTAAAGGGAATTGAAGGCTTACGTGTAGCAGATGCCTCCATTATGCCCCGAATTGTGGCGGGCAATACCAATGCTGCCTGTATTATGATTGGCGAAAAGGCCGCTGATTTGGTGTTGGAGGATGGATAAAATGCGAGCTGAAAAAAGGGCAAAATAAAAACCGCAAAAATGAGTTCAATCGTCACTTTTGCGGTTTATCAGTTTTATATTTCTTGACTAAGCGACTACGCCACCACTACCTCACGGGCAAGCTCTACCAAGTCTTTGTCGTTTACTTCTTTCTTGACGTCGGCTACGTCCAAAAATTGCTTGTACAGCACGTCCAAAGTAGGTTTATCGAAGGTATAACCCAACAATTCCAAGCGGTGTTTCAGGGCATGGCGGCCACTACGAGCCGTCAAGACAATCATAGATTTATCTACCCCTACGTCACTTGGACTCATAATTTCGTAATTGAGGGTATGTTTCAAGAAACCATCTTGGTGAATTCCCGACGAGTGAGCAAAGGCATTACGCCCCACAATAGCCTTATTTGCTTGCACAGGCATACGCATCATTTTAGATACCAATTGGCTCGTTGGGTACAGCAACTGCGCGTTGATACCCGTTTCATAACCCAGCTCTTTGTGTACATTGAGGGCCATCACTACTTCTTCCAAGGAGGTATTTCCAGCCCGCTCACCAATCCCGTTCATCGTTACTTCTACCTGACGAGCACCGTTCATGATACCTGCGAGTGAGTTGGCCGTTGCTAAACCAAGGTCATTGTGGCAGTGAATCGAAATAGTAGCAAGGTGGGCGTTGGATGTATTTTCGAAAATATACTTGATTTTGTCGCCGTACTCATTGGGTAAGCAGTAGCCCGTTGTATCTGGGATATTCACCACAGTAGCCCCCGCTTTGATGACCGACTCTACCAAATGTGCCAAGAAAGCAACATCGGCTCGCCCCGCATCTTCACAATAAAATTCTACGTCTTCCACGTAGCTTTTGGCGTGTTTGACGGCTCCAATCGCCTGTTCTACAATTTTTTCGCGGGTGCTGTTGAATTTGTGCTGAATATGAATATCCGACGAACCAAGTCCCGTGTGGATTCTACCACGTTGGGCATATTGCAGGGCTTCTCCCGCTGCGTCTATATCACCTTTTACGGCCCGTGACAGCGCACAAATAACAGGCTGACGAACCGCTTTAGAAATCTCTACGACCGAACGAAAATCACCTGGACTCGAAACAGGAAAACCTGCTTCGATGATGTCAACACCCAGTTTTTCGAGTTGTTGGGCAACGACAATCTTTTCATCGGTTGTCAATTGGCAGCCAGGCACTTGTTCGCCGTCGCGCAACGTGGTGTCGAAAATTTGGACTTTTTGGCTCATTGTGTGTAAAGAGGGATTGATGGTTATATTTCCGATATTTGGGTTATCAATTCACAAAAAACCCTTCCTCTAACGTGAGAAAGGGTCTTTTCTTATCACAAAGTTCCCCCTTCTCACATCGCCGATATGAGGAGAAGTAGGCTTTGAATATGATAGGGATGATTGGTCATTTTTTAGTTGCGAATTTTCGCTGTACGCGTATTTCTACTACAAAAGTAGCGGAATAATTTATTCGTGCAAAAAGTTTTGAAAAAAAATCTAACCAACCAGCCCACAGTAGTTGTAGTAGGGAGTGGCCTTACTTTGTCATAGATTTATGGGAAATAATTAGCTTTGTGAAGCACTCACAAAAAAACTCATGAAACTACGTATTTGCTTATTCATTCACTCTTTTTTGGTTATGCAAACCTCATTGGCTCAAAATACTTCTTTCAACTGGGAGGGCCACCGGGGATGCCGTGGTTTAATGCCCGAAAACACGATTCCCGCTTTTTTGAAAGCCCTTGAATTAGGAATGAACACCCTTGAATTAGACGTAGTTATCTCTAAAGATGGCCAAGTAGTGGTTTCGCATGACCCCTATTTTCATCCTGATTTTTCCATTGCCCCCGATGGTAAACCAGTAGCTAAAAACACCAAAATCATACTTTATCACCTCAACTACGACGAAATCAAACGGTATGACGTAGGTAGTAATGGCAATCCTAACTTTCCAGAACAACAAAAACTTAAAACTTACAAGCCTCTTTTGAGCGAAGTCATTCAGGCTGCCGAAAATTATCGTCAAAAAAATAATACTTCCGCGTTTTTGTACAACATTGAAATCAAAAGCGAGGAAAAAGAGTACGATAAATCGCAGCCCCAACCCGCTCACTTTTCTGATTTGGTCTATGCCAAAATCGCTGAAATGCTCCCACCCGACCGAGTCGTGCTTCAAAGTTTTGATTTCAATGTGCTACGACATTGGAAGCAACAAATAGATGCAGGCAAATACAAAAAAGTCATGCTCGCGGCTTTGGTAGCCAACCTAAAAGGCATAGAGAAAAATTTGGAAGATTTGGGGTTCAAACCCGACATTTATAGCCCTTATTATCAGCTAATAAACAAAGAAAAAATCCAACAATTACACAAGATGGCGGTTCAAGTAATCCCTTGGACTATCAACACCACCGAAGAAATGAAGCGAGTCAAAGAAATGGGGGTAGATGGCATCATTACCGACTACCCTGATCGCATTCCGAAATGAGGATTTACGAGGTAGGAAGGAAGATTGAGCAACTAAGAAAAAGAATATTGGAAGTAAGAAAAGAAACATACACCAAGGCGCTAAAAATCAAATACTTGATTTTTTTTCTCAATTCATACTTCTTATTTCTTACCTCAAAACTTCCTATTTCTTGCCTCAAGACTTCTTATTTTTTACCTCAAAAATGATATATCCTTCTATAAGATTAGTATATCTTTCATTCGTTTTCTTTATGTTTGAAAAAACAAACCTTTACGATAAGTGTCTCTGCTGAATGATATAATGGTATTTTTTATGAAACGCCGTGCCGAACGCATCGAGCATTTCAAAGCGCATCCAGTGGAAGTTCAGCACCAAGTTTTTCATGAACTTCTTGAAGCCGCTCGCTATACCGACTGGGGACGACAATACCGCTATGATACCATTCAAACCATCAAACAGTATCAAGAGCGGGTTCCTATTTCGAGTTACGAAGATTTATACCCTTCCATTGAACGAGTACTCCACGGAGAACAAAATGTACTTTGGCCTTCGGATGTGGAATGGTTTTCAAAATCATCGGGTACCACCAACGCCCGTAGTAAATACCTGCCCATCACGCCCGAATCGCTCGAAGATTGTCACTACCGAGGCGGTCGGGATGTAATGACCCTTTATGCCCAAAACCGTCCTGGAACACTCGTGTTTGAAGGAAAAGGATTATCTATTGGAGGGAGTCTCCATGAAAACCCCTTTCACCAAGACGGTGGAATGGTAGGAGATGTATCGGCCGTGATTATGCGTAATTTACCTGCATGGGCGGAGTTTTTGCGCACGCCTCCCATTGAGGTCGCTTTGATGGATAAATGGGAAGACAAACTCGCCAAAATGGCTGACCTCTGTGGCCAAGAAAATGTAACAAGCATCTTGGGCGTACCTACATGGACGATTGTGCTTCTCGATCGTATCATGGAAGAACACGGTGCGAAAATATGCTTGAAGTTTGGCCTAATTTTGAGGTATTCATTCACGGTGCGGTGGCCTTTCAGCCTTACCGTGAACTGTTTATGAAAAAATACTTTCCGAGCGAGAAAGTCACTTACATGGAAACCTACAACGCCTCAGAAGGTTTCTTTGCGTTGCAAGACGACCTTGCACACCCTGGCGAAATGCTCCTGATGCTCGATTACGGGATTTTTTATGAATTTGTACCCGTAGAAGAATGGGACAAGCCCCATCCTCGTGCGCTTACGCTTGACGAAGTAGAACTGGACAAAAACTACGCACTTATTATCTCTACCAACAGCGGTTTGTGGCGTTATCAAATCGGCGACACCATTAAATTTACGTCTAAATATCCTTTCCGTATCAAAATCAGTGGCCGTACCAAGCACTTTATCAACGCTTTTGGAGAAGAGGTAATCATCGAAAATGCCGACGTGGCTGTCACTTATGCTTGTGAAAATACAGGGGCAGTAATTAATGATTATACGGCAGGACCCGTTTACATGGACGATGACGCCAAAGGACGCCACGAATGGATTGTAGAATTTAGCACTCCTCCTTCCGATTGGTCAAAGTTTTGTCATTTGTTGGATGCCGCCTCCGCGAAGTAAACTCTGACTACGACGCCAAACGCTACAAAGAACTGGCTCTTTTGCCCCCGCTGATGCACAGTGTTCCCGCAGGAACATTTTACGATTGGATGGGGCGTCGAGGTAAGCCTGGCGGCAGAACAAAGTCCCACGTTTGAGCAATTCAAGAGAATATTTAGACGGAATTTTGGAAATGGTGTATCAGACTAAATAGTTTGAAATGAAAAGTGACCATTCATGTAAATATTTAGTCAAAACCTTTAGATTTGGACAAATTTGCATCCGTTAACTAAAACCTAACATCATATAGTCGTTCACATTAATCGTCGTCGTTGTTCTCATTATTTTTGGTATGTACGGCTGTAGTACTTACAACGGCCTCGTAAGTAAAGATGAGACTGTCAACAACGCTTGGGCCAACGTACAAAGTGCCTATCAACGTAGAGCGGATTTGATTCCTAATTTGGTAAATACCGTAAAAGGAGCCGCAGACTTTGAAAAAAGCACCCTTACTGCCGTCATCGAAGCCCGCGCCAAAGCCACCTCCATTCAGTTGAAACCCGATGAACTGACCCCCGAAAACATCCAAAAATTTCAGGCGGCTCAGGAGCAATTGAGCGGCACGCTTTCACGCTTGTTGGTGTCGGTTGAACAGTACCCCCAACTTAAAGCCAACCAAAACTTTTTGGAACTGCAGGCGCAGTTGGAAGGTACCGAAAACCGTATCAAAGTGGAGCGTGACCGATTCAACGAAGTGGTAAAAGACTACAATCAATCAGTGCGGGTCTTCCCAGCCAATGTATTTGCGGGAATGTTTGGCTTTGCCCAAAAAGGCTATTTTGCTTTGGTTGCCGCCCAAACTGCCCCTACTGTGAAGTTCTAAAGTTTTTAGTTTAGGGTTTACGGTTCTAAAGTTTTTAAGTTTACGGTTTTTAGGTTTGTTGGTTTACGGTTACGTTTTACAGCTAATTTTGTAACCTCTAAACTGCAAACCCTAAACCCTAAACCTCAAACAGTAAACCCCAAACTGCAAACCCTAAACCCCAAACTCCAAACCCACACAAAAATGTCACTTCTCTTTTCTGAAACTGAGCAAAAGCGCGTCGTAGAAGCGATACATACTGCCGAATTGGCAACATCGGGAGAGGTGCGTGTGCATATCGAAAAACATTGCGTCGAAAGTGACGTCTTGGAACGAGCCAAACAAGTTTTTGTTCAGTTGGGTATGCACCGTACGGAATTGAAAAATGGGGTTTTATTCTATTTGGCTACCGAAGATCACAAATTTGCCGTATTAGGCGACCAAGGTATCAACGAGCGAGTCCCCAGCAACTTCTGGAACGATGTCCGAGACTTGATGCGTTCTCATTTTATAAAAAAGGAATTTGCAGCGGGATTAAGCAAAGGTATTGAGTTGGCTGGTCAACAACTCAAAACATACTTTCCTCGTCAGGATAACGACACCAACGAGCTTTCGGACGATATTTCTTTTGGATAAACCCTTCAATAATGCGTCACCTACTTTTCACTCTCTACTTTTCGCTTTCCACCCTTTTGCTCTGGGCGCAAGACATTCCTGAACCCATGTCGCCGAAGCGTTTGGTAAACGACTATGTAGGAATGCTCAACGGAACCGAACGAGAAACCCTCGAACAAAAACTTCGGGCTTACAACGACTCAACTTCCACCCAAATCACGGTAGTAGTGGTAAAATCTACCTTGCCTTATCCTCCTGGCGACTATGCCTTTGAATTGGGTCGCCGCTGGGGAGTAGGTCAAAAAGACAAAGACAACGGAGTGGTGTTACTGTGGGCTACCGAAGATCGTAAAATCTTCATTGCTACGGGTCGAGGTATGGAAGGCGCACTTCCTGATGCGGTAGCCAAACGAATTATTTCGACTGTCATTTCTCCCGAGTTTAAGCAGCAGATGTACTACCGCGGTCTCGACCGTGGAACCGACGAAATTATTAAGTACGCGGCTGGAGAGTACAAATCTGACGGTAGCGAAGGCGGCGACGGTGAAATATCGGTAGGAGTTATTATTTTTCTCGTCATTTTCTTTATTATCTTGATTATCATCATTTCTCGCTTCAATCGCGGTGGCGGAGGAATGCGCAGTCGTGGCGGTGGTTGGTATCCTTACACTACTTACACGGGTTGGGGGAGCTCGTCGGGCAACTGGGGCGGCAGCAGTGGCGGTGGCTCTGATTTCGGTGGTTTTGGCGGTGGCGATTTTGGCGGTGGCGGTGCGGGAGGAGATTATTAGGAGTGACTAATACCCCAATTTAGAATGACGAATTCAAGGTAATGAAAGTACGCCCTTCAGCTATTATTGTAGAAAACAACCACGTTTTGTTGCTCCGTTATCATTATAGCGGCAATGACGTTTTTGCTTTGCCTGGTGGTAATCCAGACCGTGGCGAAACCCTACCCCAAACCATCGAACGTGAGCTCAGCGAAGAATTGGGTATTGAGATAGAAGTAGGAAAAATGGCTTTTTTGGGCGAAGTGCTTATTCCACAACAAAAAGAAGATGTTTTGCACGTGGTATTTGCAGTGAGTATCATCGGTGGCATTCCCCAATTAAACGCCCAAGAAACAACCGCTTTGGAAATTAGTTGGCAACCTTTTGAGGCACTTACTCGCCTAAATTTATACCCTAATGTAGGCGAGTATATTCAAGATATGTTATTAGGCTATTCTTCCAAGCCGTACATCGGGCGCATCAACCAGCCTTTTTTTGGTTAATAAAGAACCCAATATCATTCCTATCAAGCTCGCGAGAGTACCATAAAGTATTGGCGGAAATTTTGTCTCCCATACAAAGGCACACAACATCCAAACCCCCAATCCCAAAATCATCGAAGCCATACAGCCAACGGCATTGGCTCGTTTCCAGTACAACCCAAAGGTTAAAGGAACAAATAATGATACCAAGCTAAAGGCGGAAGATTCCCCCACTAATTCAAAAATATCTTGCCGCGACTGCGCCATCCAAATAGAAGCAAAAGTGACCAATATCACACCGCTACGGATGAACATCAATAATCGCGCATCTGAAAGATGAGGCAGATAGGGTTTTATCAGATTTTCACCCAAAACAGCTGCTGGAGCTAAAATAGCTCCGCTACTTGTACTCAATAACGCAGAAATTAAAGCTCCAAAAAACAAAATTTGAACCCAAAGTGGTGCATGTTGGAGTACCATGTGAGGAATAACAAGGGATGTATCTCCCTGAAGCAATTCGGGATATAATGTCTTGGCTGCCAACGCAATAAATAAAGGAAGCAAAGCTATTGTTAGGTACAAAAAGCCTGCCAAAATAGAAGATTTCACAGCAGTGTTTGCATCTTTAGAAGCCATCACTCGTTGAAAAATATCTTGCTGAGGTATAGAACCAAGCCCCACCGTAATCCACGCTGCTAAGTACTCGGCATAACTTTGGAATGTTGTTTCTTTGGGCACAAACCGAAAAAAATCGGCGGGTTGTTGATTGGTTACAGGGGTAATTCCACCCGTCTTAGCAAATAAAATAACGGCTAAAATGATAAGTCCAAAGATAAGAATGATATTGTGCAAAAAATCGGTAATCGAAACCGACCACATTCCACCCATAAACGTATAAACCATCACCAGCATAGCCCCCACCCAAATACCCGTACTCAATGGCAATCCAAACACTACTTGCCCTACGATGCCCATAGCCACAAATTGAGCGGCAATCCAACCAAAATAAGAGGGAATAATCATGACTGCCGACACAAATTCGGACGCCCGCCCAAAGCGCATCAAGAAAAAATCACAAAAAGTCATGATGTTCCAACGATAAAACGTTCGCGCAAAAAACACACCTACCAAAATCAAGCAAAGTGCGGCCCCGAAAGGCTCTTCAATCACGTTCAGAAAACCACCTTCTATGAACTCCTTAGGTGCTCCCATCATCGTCTCTGACCCAAACCACGTCGCAAAAGTCACCATCGTAGCCAATGCCATCGGTAAACGTCGCCCTGCCAAGACAAAATCTTGCGTGTTGTGTACACGCCTCGATGCCCAGAAACCAACGGCTAAGTTAATAAGAAGGTATAGGCAGATAGAAAGAATGAGCATGAGTAAAGGATTTAGGGCGGTCTGGATGAATTTGTGAACTTAAAATAGTTTTCTCAAATTTGTTTGAACAAATTTAGACCATTTCAAGAATGTCGCTAACGACTACGACAAAATTTTCAAAGAAAATATCGAAAGCTTGATTCCCTTTTTAGCCCGAAAAGTACTGGAAATTGATGCTGAAATTTTGAAAATTCAAACGGAACAACCTAACCAATAGACACTTTTACTTGATTCCTATGCAACGCAAACTACACAACTGGCACAGTCCTGCCCTCAACAAAAATATGGAAATAGCGGTATATGGGCATTATGGCTTCGCGCTTTTGATGATTCCTACGGCTGCTGCAGACTATTTAGAATATGAACGTTTTCAACTGATTGATGCCATCGCCAAGCCCATCAATGAGGGCAAAGTAAAGGTGTTTTCGGTCAATAGCATCAATACCGAAAGTTGGCTCAACAACCACATGAGTGGTCGTGATAAGGCCATTCGCCATCAACAGTTTAATGATTACATCTTCAATGAAGTAGTGCCGTTTGTCAAACAAAACACCAGTCCAAACACATCAATTATTGCGACTGGGGCTTCGTTTGGGGCACTTCATTCGGCCAATCTATTCTTTCGCCGCCCAGATCTCATCAACGGCGTCATCGCCATGAGCGGTTGCTACGATCTCACGGCCTACACCAAAGGTCACTATGACGACAATGTGTATTTCAACTCGCCTGTCCATTATTTGAGAAACCTCTCCGATGAAGCGTATTTATCCAAGTATAGAGAAAGTAAGCACATTCACATTGTAACAGGTTCGGGAAGCTACGAAGATCCTGACTCGTCGCGGTACTTGTCAAGTATTTTATCTTCAAAATACATTCCGCACGAATTAGATATATGGGGACACGACATCCCACACGATTGGCCTTCGTGGCGAAAAATGTTACCGCATTATTTAGAGACTCGATTTTGAGAGTATGTCCTTTATACCAGCTAAATAAGTATCCAATAAAGCATTATAAAATACATGCAACATCGCTTTTAATGTTTGCGTAAACTTTGTGTAATACCCCCACAAAAGTTGATACCCCATGAAAAAGTTGGCAGGAGTACTTAGTTTCCTCTTTTTTCTTACAAACTACGTACGTAGCCAGCAGGTGGACTGTGCCAATATTGGTTTTGAGACAGGTACAACGATGGGGTGGATTTTGTCAAATGGCGCAGTTGATACTACTGGTAAAAAACTAATCTACAAAAATGAAACCCCAGGAACAGTAGCATCTCGGCATTTGATTACCAACCTTTCCGACGGTTTTGACCCGAAGATTACCAATGACAAAATTCCGATGGTCGCTCCAGGTAGCAAACATTCCATTCGGCTTGGCACCAATTTTTCAAGAGGGGGTGGCACTTTTGATCGAATCAAAACCTCTTTTGTCGTTACGCCAGATAATACCCTCTTTCAATACCAATTTGCCGTTGTTCTTCAGAATGATAACACTCATCTTGATTACCAAAAATCAGGATTCTCCATAGAAATAACCGATAGCAATAATCAGGCACTCTCTTGTAATTTTTTTGGGGTTCAGCTTCAACGAGGTGGTACCAGTCAGGGTTTTAAAACCCAAGGAGATATAGAATACAAAAACTGGACAACGGGGGCCATTGATTTACGCAACTATATTGGTAAAACTATTAACATTGAAGTTACTGCCCACGGGTGTACGGGAAGAGAGCACTACGGTTACGCCTATTTCGATGCCCAATGCCTAAAAACCGAAATCAAAATAGCATCACTTTGCCCAGACGAAGATGGCTATATGACAGTCATAGCTCCCGAAGGTTTTGGTAGCTATCTGTGGAATAATGGTGCTAATACTTCAAGAATACGTCAAAGCTAATGCAGGCGATAACTACTCGGTCACACTCGCCCCACTCGTCAAGTTTGACGCATCCTGTGTATTTCAACTCGATATTAAAATCCCTATTCTAAACCGATACTACCATCACGGCCACTATTTGCGAAGGGGAAAGTTTTAAGGTTGCAAATACCGCTTACACACAACCAGCGGAAACCACGTCAATGTCATCCGTCGAGGCAATGTCTGTGACAGCACCGTAAAACTCAACCTCACGGTCATCCCCATTGCCAAACGTACTCAGTCATTGGTGATTTGCAAGGGAAAAAGTGTTATTGTAGGTGATTCGGTCTATACAAAAACGGGAACTTACATCAATCACTTCACCCGCGCTTCCTTGGGCCGCGATAGCATTGTTACCACCCAATTGCTGGTAGAAGAAATAAACATTGAAGTAACAGAAAACCAAGCCATTACCCAAGGAGACAGCACCTTTTTGGAAGTAAAAGCACAGCCCGCAGGAACGTACACTCTCCAATGGAGTCCACCCAATGGAATTACATGTACTACTTGCCTCGTTACTTGGGTACACCCGTCTGCCACAACTCAATATACGGTTACAGTTAAAAATGCCAGTCAAGCTTGCCAACAAACCAAAAAAGTAAGTGTATCAGTCTTACCCTGTAATGTTTACATTCCCGATGTTTTCTCTCTAATAACGACCAACAAAACGATGTTTTTTTCCTACATGGAAACTCCTGCGTGAAGCAAATCAAAGAAATGGTGATTTACAACCGCTGGGGAGAAGTGGTCTTTCGCAAAGAGAACTTCCTTGCTTCTGACCCTCAGCAGGGTTGGGATGGAAGGTATCTGGAGAAAACAGGTGATGCTGGCGTATATGCTTACAAAATATGGGTAGAATTCAATCACGGTGGAATGAATAAGTACATGGGTTCGGTCACGCTGCTCCGTTGACCCTACTTCACCAAAAGTATTTTTCCAGTAGTTTTCACACCTTCTCCTACGGGTATATCTTGCCCATTTTTCTTGACATAGATGCGATAAAAATACGAACCTGCGGGTAAATGAGCTAAGTTTGTCCAAATCCATTCGTTTACTCCTACACGAGGTAAAAAATTGATTTCCTTGACCGTACGTCCTGTCACGTCTGTTATCACAATGGTAGCATCGGTAGGGGCGTCCTTTCCAGAAACTGTAAAAACTACCCGTAATAAGTCGCTAAAAGGATTTGGGTTTGCCTCCGCTGCCACAATACGCTGCTCATTGATCACCCGAAACGTAATCTGATACACTCCCGTGCGGTTGTTGGAGGCATCGGCTCCCTGTACTCGCAAGGTATAAACACCATCAGGAAGGGTGTTAGGCCGATATTCAACCTTAACCACATTTTCATTGTCAGCGGGAGTAAATTTAAGCAACGAACTATTGAAACTGATGCGTTGGAAATTGGTTTGGTTCGGTCTCTGCAAAAACAACTCAATCCCAACCGTATCTTTTTTTAACAAGAAGCGATTTTCATCTTTGAGTTGCACCAAAATCACAGGATTGGCCGAAACAACCTCCCCATCCTTGATTCTTTGCCCATCAAACACAACATCTAAAACAGGAGCTAACTGGTCGGGTATGACCGTAAAAGGCAGATTTACCACATTGTTCCCATAGTTCTGTTCGGGTTGGCGACGTGGATTAAAATTAACCAACAAACGGTTCTCACCTTTTTTGCCAGTGGTCGGAATCGTGACACTATAACTTACTTCTTGGTTAGCAGCAAGTGGATTTAGTTTCCGTTCGTTGATTTGGGGAGGGCCGTTAGAGACAAAAAGTGTTTGCTGTACAACGATTGAATCACGGAATGCTACATTCGATACGTTTTTGAAGGCTACATTTACCATCAGTTGTTCGCCTTCTTGGCGTTCGATGACTCCACTAAGATTGGCAGAAGCACTTCCTTCGGCCACGGGAGTGTAAGATACAAGCCAATTTTGTAGCTGCACAGGGTTTATGACGTTGACATCGGTATTGTTCAACCTTAATCGTAAACGGAGAAAAGGATAGTTGCCCGCATTGATATTTTTCAAGTCAATTTTTCCCAGCGGTTGATTGGCCAATAACAGCGTTTCTTTTCCACGAAGATCTATTCCAATCACCTCTACATTGGCTTGAATTTTATTTCCCACAGGCATCTGCCCGTTACTCATGGCACTCTGCCAACTACTGGCAGGACCGATGAGCGATGAAACGATTTCTCCTTTGCCAGTGGTACTTTTGAGGGTATAATTGTCTAATGTGAAAGTCCGGATACTGGGAGCAATGTCTGCGGGGTCGGGTACAATCTCAACGGTGGGCTGTTTAGCCCCTTTTTGAATAATCAATAGATAGGGACTTTGCAAACGCGACAAACTTGCCTCACTCAAGCCCAATTCCTTCAGTTTTGCTATCTCGGAAGCGGGCCAAAAATCAAATCGTACGGTGTTTAATGTCATCAACACAATCCAGTCGCCGTTGGGGACAGCGTCAATCCAGCGACTCAATAATTTGTTGTTGAGAATCTCACGTTGGCGCAAAGTATTCATCACGTAAGGCGGATTGCCACAATTGAGGCTTGGCATGACCGAATACGCCTGCAAATTGTCGCGGTGTAGTGCCGTAGCCACAATGTTAGCGCCTGGTCTCCAGCCATCTATCTGGTCGAAGGTGGCACAATTGCCCCCTACCACAAATAAGATATCATTGATTGAAAGTTGAGCTGCCTTATAACCTTCATTAAAAGCCCCCACTGAGCCTCCCGCCACTACTGCTTTGATGGGTGTCGAAATGGTCTTATAACTCCAAGTAGGCTGCGAAGTAATCGAAAGATTGATGTCAAGGGGAGTGGCTTTTGAAAACTGAAGTGGTTGACGTTGCGTCCAACCTTCTCCTCCATTTTGAATGTAAGTAAATGAACTCTCCGACCAAACATTGTCAGTACCCGCAGGGCGGTCGGCGTAGCGAATCCGCCAATAATACGTAGTACTGTCGCGACTTAGGAGCGTGACCTTCCACGTGGGCAACATCGCCGAGGCAACATTTTGGGTTCGCTTAAATGGACTGTCAAACCGAGCTGTTGTATCCAATTCAAATGTGTAATTTCGGCTGGTATTGTCAATTTGCTGGGCCAACAGTTGTACGGTAGGTTGATTGTTTTCAACCGTTGAAACAATGGCGTATTCCGCAGGCAACAGCGGATAAGCCCCCGCTACGGGAAGGGTTATTTCTGTAATGGCTGTATTATTGGATTTATTGCCCTCCATTAAAGCATTATTGGGGTCGAGCAATACTTCAAAACGGTTCAGACCACTTTGGCTACGGTCGTGGGGAATGCGAAAATGCAACGTATCTTGATAAGCCACCGAAGGAAAAGTAGCTTCATAAGCCACCGTTGCACCGTCGCGGGTAGTGCGCGTAAGGCGTACAGAAAGAGACTCATTGCGGTATAATCCCAAGTTAGAAACTATTAATCGAACTTCTAACGAATCACTCAATGGGCCAAGTGCCGCGCCGTTTTTTCCACTCACCACAATTCCCTGACTGTTCAGCGTATAATCAGGTTGTTTTGTTGGAAAAAGTATCACTGCAGGGTCACCTTGTAAGCTCATTTGTTGCGCATCCGCCTGATAAACAGGGTCATCTGGATATTTAGCCAAGGTTTTTCGAATAATTTGTTGGTGTACTTCCCCAAACGGGCGATTGAAGTTGGTGCTATCTCCCAACAGTGTTTCGTAAAAAGTATTGGCAAAATCTCGGAGCGAGTAAACAAAGGCCAAATTGGAATGTGCCAAAAACAAAATAGCTCCTCGGTCTTTGGCACTAATCCAATCAACGGGAAAGGTATTGGTATAGCCAAAAGTAAAATTACCAACAATACAGCCGTTGGCATACACCAAGGGATAACGGCCTTTATTTCGATAGCCCAGTACATCCGTTGACACAAAACCGATGTCAATATCGGTAACGTCTAAACTGGAGTGTCCAAAAAGTGTGATGATTCCCGCCCCTTCATTCACTTCGTTGGCAATGCCTACGTATTCTACGGCCTCGTCTGTTTTTTTAGTAATGGTCGTGACTTTCGCCCCCAAGTACTGTTGTTGGGCTTTCTGTTTGAATTCCTGCATAATGCGCAAAAATTGCCCCTGTTCAAATGGATTCGTTCCTCCGCTGAGATGCAAAATATTCTTACGCCAAAGGGCATTCATGGGCGTAGCTTCGTGTTCCTTTACTTTCTCCAAATAATTCAAAACAGCTTGGGGATTATCCGTCCAGAGTCGTCCTGTGGGCACAGAAGATACTAATGGCAGTTGGCCTTTCAGCCCGTGCGAAAACAGATTGTCCGACCCTGGCCAACCAAAAGTCGGCACCATATCCAAATTTCTAATATTACCTGCATTGCGGTTAAAATCAATCTGTTGCGTACGTCCAATGATAAACAAAAACTTAGGGTTTCCTTTTTCAACCATGAACTGTACAAAACGGCGCACCGCCAAAGGGCTAAATTCGCCGTAGTTGAACTGGTCAACCAACAAATCCATCTGTACGGTCAATGTATCGTATTTGCCTCCTGCTATTGAAGCACGATACCCGCCAAATTGCTTGGCCGCATTGGCTAAATTTCGGTGGGTTACAATAAGATAGTTAGCTTTGGCAGGGTCAATATTGCGAAAATTAACCCGCTGAATACTCGGTACAGTCAAGGGCGAACGCGTAGCAAAAATCGTCTTTTTCGGCATCTGTACCTCTCACAACGGCCTTTAGGGTAGTATTGTCGAGCGTAATCCCAATACGCCCCACATTTTTTTATCGCTGATGTCAAACAAACGCGTGTTGGCCGTAGCATTGGGTATTTCAAGGTACGACTTTGTAGAGAGGCTGGAATTGAGGTAAAAGTATTTTTGCGTTTTGTTCCGTAAATCAAAACGTTGAGGATAGCGAAGACGATAGTAAGTTACGCTGTAAACATCTTCTGGCTGATTGGGAAAACCACCCCGCGAAACCGTAGCAACAGAAATACGATTGCTATCCAGCGACACGTCCGAAAACGCCACTTCGCGCTGTACCAGCAAGGCATTTTGATAACTAAACCGAACCGTATCTACCAACCGATTGGCGATGGCGCCACTTCCTACTTTGATTTCGATAAAATGCTGACGGTGATCGCGCCCCATCAAGTGCAACTCCAACTGAGGCTTGAAAGCCGTCCGAACAGGGTTTTCTAACTCTATTCTTTTTTGGCTGACTTTATTAATGCCGATTTCAGGCCTCCCGTCCAACCTTCCCCAAAGTCATAATATGAATGTTGCGCTCCTGCCGATGCTCCCAAAGGGTACATCAATCCTTCCGACATCCCAACGTAATTATAACTCGCAATGTTAGAAATCAATACATCTTCGCGGTGGTAGGGTTCAGGGGTGAGATTTGTTGTGTACGATCCTGATAAAATGTATGCGTTTTCCTGCTTGGCCATCGAGCCGCCAAGTCAAGAAATAAGCGTGGTATCGGAGTACAAGTTGTAAATCTTGTGGGGTTGTGCTGCTAAGACTGCGATGTCGTCTTGTCCGTCATTTCTTCGCCGTAAAACTCAATAAAATCGGCATCATCAAAACGATTGTCTGCCTGTACAAAATAGCCATATCTGTCCCCGAAAAAATAGTTGTACTGCCGTGGGATTGACCGTACTGATGGGAAAACCCGCTTGCCGCAATTCATTGGTACTTATGCGGTAAAGCCCTTTTTGAGCAACAGGAATTTTGAAATATGCTTGTTGAAAGTTAATCCACTCATTACCAAAGCGTTGAGCCTGAACGTATGAAGTGTGGAAAATAAAAAACAAAGCCAATAGCCTAACGCTGACCACTAATGAACTCTCTCATCAGGATTCATTCGCTGATTTGAAGATGCAAGTTAGGCACTGATGCAAGAAATGCCAAAACGTTTGGAAGATGTTGTTAAATAAATACTACAGCCACATAATAAAAAATGTAATAACTTGCAAATTTTTTATAAAAAAATCATTTGTTTGTGTCAATTATAAAAACTGTGAAACAACCTTAAAACATGAATGCATATATTGTAGCATTTTACCGCACTGCGGTAGACAAAGCTTTAAGGTACTTTTCGTTTTTACCCGTCCCGACGACCTCGGTGCTGAGGTGATTAAGCACATGATGGCACAACTGCCTCAATTAGACCCCGCTCGCGTGGACGACCTCATCGTGGGCAATGCTGTTCCAGAAGCGGAGCAGGGGATGCAAATTGCCCGTTATATTTCTTTGTTAGCCCTCCCTAAAAGTGTTCCAGGTTTTACCATCAACCGCTACTGCGGCTCGGGTGTTGAGGCTATTGCCATCGCCGCCGCCAAAATCCACGCGGGTATTGCCGATTGCATCGTAGCGGGTGGGGTAGAGTCTATGTCAATGGTACCTACTACGGGCTGGAAAATGGCACTCAACTACGAAATTGCCAAAGAACATGCCGACTACTACATTGGTATGGGCTTGACGGCAGAGCAAGTCGCCAATCAATTTAAGATAAGCCGTGAAGAGCAAGATGCCTTTTCTTTTGCTTCTCACCAAAAAGCCCTTGCTGCCCAAGCCGCAGGTAAATTTGATGCGGAAATTGTGCCGATTACGGTAAAAGAAACCTTCTTTGATGCCAGTTCGGGTAAGAAGAAAACCAAAGAATACATCGTCAACAAAGACGAAGGCCCACGCGCCGATACTACGCTCGAAGCCCTTGGTCGTTTGAAACCTGTTTTTGCAGCAGGTGGAAGCGTTACGGCTGGAAATTCCTCTCAAACCTCCGATGGAGCGGCTTTTGTGGTTGTAATGTCTGAAAGAATGGTCAATGAGTTGAATCTCAAACCCATTGCTCGAATGATGTCGTATGCCTCTGCGTTGAGCCGCGCATTATGGGCATCGATGCAAAATAGCAGCGATTCCCATTGCCCTCAAACAAGCAGGCTTACAACTCAATGATATTGACCAAATTGAACTCAATGAGCTTTTGCCGCTCAATCATTGGCGGTCATTAAGGAATTGGATATTGATGTTACCAAATTGAACCCCAACGGTGGCGCCATCGCTCTCGGACACGCCCTTGGTTCAACAGGGGCACGTTTATCGGTACAACTGTTCAATGAAATGCGCCGCCGAAATCAAAAATACGGCATGGTGACGGCCTGCGTAGGTGGCGGTCAAGGTGTAGCAGGGATTTATGAATTCTTGAACTGACGCAAACGCAGTCAACAGCTTTCAAATCAAGGTGAGGCTGACAGTTTCAAGGAACTGTCAGCTCACCTTTTACTTTACACGCCACACTTTCTACGTAATCTTTCACTGCAATCACCGAAATTTCTACATTTACATCTTTAGGTAGCCGAGCTACTTCCACGGTTTCGCGGGCGGGGTATTGTCCCGTAAAGAAATGCCCATACACTTCATTCACTTTGGCGAAGTTGTTCATGTCTTTCAAGAAAATACTGCTCTTGATGATGTTGTGATATGTCAGCCCCGCCTCTTTCAAAATAGCCCCAATGTTGAGCATGACTTGATGCGCCTCGTTTTCGATGTTTCCTGTCACTAAATCCCCCATTGGCAGGGTCAATGGGGATTTATTGACTCGTAGAGTATCTCCTACCATTGACCTGGGGTAAAGGCCCTCATCGGGGGCAGGGGCTGCGGTTGTAAAAATGATTTTCTTCGACATGATTATAAAGTTAAAGGTTAATTCAGCTGATTAGTCCACGGTCAATAGTCCACAGTTGGCAGTTCACAGTATGCAATTGATAGCCTATAATTATCAGGCTATTGACTGTCAACCATGTACTATAACTTATTCTAACTCCCTCAAATACATCTGAATAGTATTTTCAAGGCCGAAGTACAGCGCATCGCAGATAAGGGCGTGGCCGATGGACACTTCATCTAAATACGGAATTTGTTGTCTCAAATAACGCAAGTTATCTAAGCTCAAATCGTGGCCTGCATTAAGCCCTAATCCTACCTGTTGGGCTACTTTTGCGGCCCGAATATAGGGTTCGACTGCTTTTTCACGATTTTGGAAATAATGTTCTGCATAGGGTTCTGTGTATAACTCCACGCGGTCGGCGCCACAAACTTTAGCCCCTTCCACCATTTTCTCCACTGGATCTACAAAAACAGAGACCGAATTCCCTCTGATTTGAAAATATGTACCAAATCAGTCAGTCGAGCACGATTCGTAATAGTATCCCAGCCTGCATTTGAAGTGATAGCACTTAAAGCATCAGGTTTGCGACGTCACCTGAGCAGGTTTGGCCTTCAGTACCAGTTCTATAAATTTAGGTTCGGTAGGGTTACCTTCTATATTGAACTCGGTCGTTACCACTTCTTTCAAATCCAGCACATCTTGATACCGAATGTGCCGTTCGTCAGACGTGGGTGCACCGTGATTCCTTGTGCGCCAAAACTTTCGCAGTCGAGGGCAGTTTTAACAACGTTGGGGTTATTGCCACCGCGCGAATTGCGTAGTGTGGCAATTTTGTTGATATTTACACTAAGACGAGTCATTGTGGATAGATGTTTGTCGTTTCAAAGGTATTCGGAAATACAGTTTTACACAATTTTTGGTTCAGAATCTTGACATTCTTACTTTTTGTCTATATTTCGACAAATTATTTCTCCACCTAACACTTTATCAACCTTGAAAGAGACATATCAAAAATGGTATTCGCCCACCTTAGGGCGAGATATTGAAATGCTGGTCTTTGGTCATTGGGGGTATCCTATCCTACTCTTTCCTACTTCAATGGGACGATATCACCAAAACAAGGATTTCGGCCTGACTGACTCTGTTCGGTGGTTTGTTGAAACAGGTAAAATTAAATTGTATTTGATAGACAGCATTGACAAAGATAGCTGGTATGCCAAGCACCTACATCCGTCAGTACGGGTACACAACCACAGCGTTTATGACAATTTTCTCAACCACGAACTTGTACCTGCCATCAAACATGAATGTAACGTTGATAAAATCGGCGTAGCTGGGTGCAGTTTTGGAGGCTATCACGCCCTTAATTTTGCTTTCAAACACCCCGATAAAGTCGCCTATATGTTTAGTATGAGTGGTGCGTTTGACATCCGAAGTTTTTTGGAAGGATATAGCGACGATACCGTTTATTTCAACAACCCCGTGGATTTTATGCAAAACGAAGAGGGCTGGAAATACAACCACATGAAGATTGTGTTGGGTACGTCAGAATGGGACATCTGCCTCAACGATAACATAAAAATGGCGCAAATTCTGCAATCAAAGGGGATTCATCACTGGCTCGACATCCGAGGTTGGGAAAGCCACGACTGGCCTCTTTGGAACCAAATGTTTCCACATTATTTATCACAAATGGGACTATAGCAACCCCATCCCCAGGGGTTTTATTCAATCAAACAAACTAAAAAAACTCCCCCATTGGGGGTGGGGGGCTATTCAAACATCATCATCATGAAAAAAGTAGGAATTTTACACGGAATGGAAAGCACTTTTCCACAGGCATTTGTAGAACGCGTAAATCAATTAGACGGTAAAAATATCATTGCAGAACCAGTACTTATTGACCGCGTAGTACAAGGTGAGGCTACTGACTATGCCGTTATCATTGACCGTATCTCACAAGATGTACCCTTCTATCGGGCTTTTCTTAAAAACGCCGCACTTTGCGGAACGGCAGTTATCAACAATCCCTTTTGGTGGAGTGCCGATGAGAAATTTTTTAATAATGCCCTGGCGGTCAAATTGGGCGTACCCGTACCCAATACGGTTTTGATGCCTTCTAAAGAACGCCCAACGGATACTTCGGAAACCTCATTCCGTAACCTTAAAATGCCCATGGCTTGGGGCGAAATGTTTGACTACGTGGGCTTCCCTGCTTACATGAAACCCCACGCGGGCGGCGGTTGGAAAAGTGTTTATAAAATCCATGACATGGATGATTTGTGGCACAAACACGATGAAACGGGTCAGTTAGTAATGCTCCTCCAAAGCGAAGTGACCTTTGAAGATTATTATCGTTGCTACTGCCTTGGCGGCAAATACGTTCATATCATGCCGTACGAGCCGCGCAATCCGCATCATTTACGCTATGCTACCCAACCTAAAACCACGGGAGAAGCCCATAAAAAATTAATTGCGACCATCACTGACTATGTTCTTCGCCTCAATAAAGCTCTTGGTTATGACTTCAATACCGTAGAATTTGCGGTGCATAATGGAGTTCCATACGCGATTGACTTCTGCAACCCCGCGCCCGATGCCGATATTCACTCGGTAGGACAGGAAAACTTTGACTGGATTGTGGAAAATGCGGCTAAAATGGCCATCGAAACAGCCAAAGCCCACAAAGAGGGACAAACCAACCTTACTTGGGGCAG
>JBGAUP010000066.1:0-23062 GCA_044228585.1 Runella sp.
GTTTCGACGGCTTTGTCAAATATGTCGTATTAAATATATTTGTTTTTGCGTAAATTGCCCCGCAAAAATAGTATTTTTCTAATGACTAACGAATTAGAACAGACCTTAATTCAACTTACGACCCCTTTTTATGCCATCTTAATTGGACTGGAGGCATTATTGAGTCATTGGCAACATCGTCAGTTTTATACTTGGCGAGATACCGTTACTAATTTTCTGCTGATGCTTTTCAACGGAGGGATAGATTTGGCCTTTCGAGCGGTTTATGTGGTGATTTTAGTGTGGTTTTATCGGTATCATTTCATCGAAATTAGCAACGTTTATGCCTATTGGTTATTATTATTTTTTGCCGAAGATTTTCTGTTTTATGTTTTGCACGTGGTAGATCATTATAGTCGTTTGTTTTGGGCTGTACACGTAACCCATCATTCGTCTGAGTACTTTAACCTTACTACGGGATTTCGCTCGTCGGTATTTCAACCTTTGTATAGGTTTGTGTATTTTATTCCATTGGTATTGGTAGGATTCAAACCTGCCGATATTGTATTAATGTACTCTATTACACAGACTTACGGAATCATTGTTCATACTAATTACGTGGGTAGGTTGGGATGGTTGGGGTATATTTTTGTGACGCCTTCTCATCACCGGGTTCATCATGCTTCTAATGTGGCGTATTTGGACAAAAACATGGGTATGTGCCTTATTATTTGGGATCGAATCTTTGGCACTTTTCAAGAAGAACTGGAAGAAGAACCCGTTCGGTATGGATTGACTAAACCGTTGGAGGATAAAAGCTTGGCCAACATCGTCTTCCATGAGTGGAAGGCGATTGGGCAGGATTTACGTCGGAATGTAGATTGGCTGACCAAATTAAAGTATGTTCTAAATCCGCCAGGCTGGTCACATGATGGAAGTACGCTGACGAGCAATCAGTTGCGTGAACTTGAAAAGCTCAAACCCGAAGAGACGATTCTCGAATAACTAAAGCGGCTGGTAAGATAAGATTTTCGGGTGGTAATGAGTTCTCTTTGGTTTGACTCAAGAAAATTCGGGAAGCTTCGATGCCAATTTGTTTGCCAGGACGCTTGACCGTGGTGAGTGGAGGGAAAATATACGCAGCAATAGGGGAGTCGTCAAAACCAACGATAGCCACTTGGTTGGGAATCTGGAATCCTTTCTCTCTTACTACATACATGGCTCCAATAGCCACTTGGTCGTTTACGCCAAAGATGCCATCGGGAGGGTTGGGTAGTTCCATCAAGCGTTGGGTAGGAATAATGGCACTCTCGACCTTAAAATTCGTGCTTACAATGAGTTCTTCTGTGACGGGAAGGTTGTATTTTTTGAGACAATCCACGTAGCCATGAAAGCGTTGTTCGGTAATAGACAATCCATGTGGACCTTTTAGGTGAGCAATCCGCTGGCAGCCTACTTTGATTAAATGCTCGGTAGCTGCAAAAGCTCCGTAATAATCGTCTATCGTAACCCGACAAGCTTCAAAGCCTTCATAGTCGCGGTCAATAAATATAAGAGGTACTTTCCGTTGGATGATGCTTTCGAGGTGTTCATAGTGTCCCGAATCGTACGTTTCTTGCGATACCGACAGGAAAATTCCTTCTACCCGATTGGCCAATAATTTTTCAACGTATTCCTTTTCAAGGACGTAGCTTTCGTTGCTTACGCAAATGTTCATCAAGTAGCCTTGTGGCTGTAAGGTGGCTTGAAGTCCTTCAATAATGGCCGTTTCGTGTTGATGATTAAGCGAGGGGACAATGACCCCCAAAGTGCCAGTGCGTTTGTTGAGTAAACTCAAAGATACTGAATTACGCTGATACCCTACTTTTTGGGCGTATTCTTGGAGGTTTTTGCGCGTGTCTTCATTAATCAAAGGATGATTGTTCAATGCCCTTGAGACGGTAGAAGGAGAGCATTTGAACTTACGGGCAATGTCTTTAATCGTAACGGGTCGGTCAGAAGCCATAGTTTAGTTCACAGTTTACAGTCCACAGTTAGGACTGCACAGGTAAGGCTTGCCCTACACTTGTCTTTCGACCCTGTCCTCATCTGTGACGGGAAGATAAATAAAAAAGCGGTTCTGAGAACCGCTTTTTAGATTAAAATTTCAAAGTAGAAGGCAAATATTTTGCTGCTAAATCCTCATAATAAGGACGTAACTCATTCCAATTAGGAAGCGTTGGCGATTTCGTGTACAAATCATACGGGTTGAAAAGCTTTACCCATTTGAAATACTCGTGGTCGTGGTCGTCCATGAGGTGGTTGTAAGCGTGCTCACGGTGCTGGGCATAAAATGAGTGATAACGAATCATGTACAGAGCTGATTCGGGCAAATAGTTCTTGGTCATTTGGTACAAGTACTCATCGTGCCCCCATGACATGTGGACGTTGCGTAAGCCACAATTGGGCTCATAAACGCCATATTTAGTGTTATAACGCTCGTCTTTAGAATCAGGATTGGCCTCGAAATACTCGGGATAAACAATTTTATCGGAATGTTTACAGCCCACGGGGAAGGTATCGCCCACAACCGCCCACTGAGGCTCGCCAAATAGGCAAAGCACTTTACCCATGTCGTGTAGCAACCCCGTCAATACAAACCAATCAGGGTGGCCGTCAGCACGGATGGCTTCTGAGGTTTGCAGCAAGTGCTGAAGCTGATCAAGGGCAATATCGGGATCGGAATCATCTACTAACGTATTGAGAAATTCGAAAGAATCCCAAAGGGTCATTTCTTTTTTATCAAACTTTAGAAAATCCCGTTCTTTTTCGAGTACAAAATCGTAGGTTTGATATTTGTGATTGAGGCGATAAAACTCCTTCACGGTGTCGCGTGCGGGGTCATCGTAGTTGCGAAAATCTTCCTTCGCTTTGGCTTGAGCAAGGCTATCGGGATCGGGATAACGCAACAAAAGATCATCTTCCCACTCGTCTAAACTTGCCAAAGGAGCAACTTCAGTATTGCTATAAGAGGTTGTGCTCATGATAATTGTGAGGATAAAATTGGATTGTTTTTTATAACTCAGCAAATATACGTTATTAAATATTGAAGAAATGTGCCTTTGAATTGAAATCATAATGCAAACGTTTGAAAAAATTGAGCATTTTATGGAATCTTTAAATAGTAACTTATTAACAAACGCCCTAACTTACCTTTGAAAACCTCTTTCCCCCTTTTTGTGGACGAAAACATCGCCAAAGCGCACACGATTTCGTCTCGATTTTATACTGATTCCGATTGCTTTGAAGCTTCGAAAGATAAAATATTTGCCCAGACTTGGCAGCTGGTAGCCCACAGAGATGACCTTCGAGTGCCCGAACAACTGCTACCTCACACGCTTTTGCCAGGTTTTTTGGATGAACCGATTGTATTGACGCGCACCAAAGACGATCAACTTCACTGCCTTTCCAATGTATGCACCCACCGTTACCACGGTAAGCGTTTTAAATTGGATGGTACTTTTGTAGCTATGCCTGAGTTTGCGGGAGTAGAGGATTTTCCTTCAGAGCGTGACCATTTGCCCAAAGTGCCTTTTGGGAGTTGGAAAGAGGAGTTTTTGTTTGCTTCTATTCAGCCTTGGGCTCCTTTGTCGGAATTTTTAAAAGAAATGACGGTCAGGCTTTCGTGGCTACCCTTGCATGAGTTTCGTTTTGATGCTGTTCGTTCACGGGATTATTTAGTAAAGGCACACTGGGCTTTATACTGCGAAAATTACCTCGAAGGGTTTCATATTCCGTTTGTGCATCCTTCGTTGAACGCCGTGGTGGATTATGATACTTACACCACCGAACTCTATCGCTATTCCAATTTGCAGTTAGGATTGGCCAAATCGGGCGAACAGAAATTTGAGTTGCCGCCTACTTCTCCCGATTACGGCAAAGAGGTAGCGGCGTACTATTATTGGATTTTTCCCAATTTAATGTTTAATTTTTACCCATGGGGACTTTCGGTCAATGTCGTAAAGCCAATTAGTACGCAACTGACGAAGGTATCTTTTCTGACGTATGTTTACGATGAAAATGGTATTGAAGGCTGGTATGATATTGATAAAGTAGAGCGCGAAGACGAGGCTATCGTAGAAAATGTGCAGCGTGGTATTCGTTCAAGGTTTTATGATAGTGGGCGATACTCGGCCAAAATGGAGAAAGGAACGCATCATTTTCATCGCCTAATTGCTGAATTTATGAATCGGTGAAGGCAAAATTTTTGACTGGCGAATGGTCCACATTGCTAAGTTCGGGCTCTTAAAAAAAATCATAAACAATACTCTTCAAAGTAATTCTGTTTTTTAGCAGTAGGTTGTTTTCCTGAAGTAGCATTCAGACTTTTGCTTATTAGTTTTAAGTTGTTCACTTTTGCTAATCAATGCCAAATACAAGCCCAAAACTTTCTCCATCCGATGCTCACCAACGTTGAACACCTCGGAATTGCGGTCAAAAATATCGCAGCTTCCGACGAATTGTTTTCCAAACTTTTCAATACGCTACCCTATAAACACGAATCAGTAGAATCAGAAGGGGTAACTACTTCCTTTTTCAAAATCAACCAAACCAAAATTGAACTGCTCGAAGCTACCCATCCCGACAGCCCCATTGCAAAGTTTATTGAAAAAAAGGGCGAAGGAATTCACCACATTGCCTTTGAAGTTAGTGATATTTTGGCAGAGATGGAACGACTTAAAAATGAAGGATTTACGCTGCTTAACGAAACTCCCAAACAGGGGGCTGACAACAAACTGGTTTGCTTTTTACATCCCAAAGGTACAAACGGTGTGTTGATAGAACTGTGTCAAGAAAAACCCTAAAATTATGCGTTCAAAACTACTCATTTATACCGCTATTGTGGTCGCCGAAATCGCCTGTGGCTACGCGGGTATTTGGCAGGGCGTGTATTTGCTCAAGCCACTCATTATGTTGTCGTTGCTTTTCTGGACGCGCGACTACCTCAAAACGTATCCGTGGCTTTGGATTGGGATGTGGTTTGGGCTGGGAGGCGATATTTTCTTGATGATTCGCGGAAAAGATTTGTTCGTGGCAGGTTTGGGTTCTTTTTTGGTCATGCAAATCTGCTACATTGTCGCTTTCAGTAAGACCTTGACTCCTGCTGGCAAAGCGCAATTAAGAATAACTTGGTGGAAATCAGCTTTGCCTTTTGCGATATACGGGGTCTCATTTTTAGCGATTTTACACGGTGCTATCACCCAAAGTCCCAAGACACAAGGGCTTTGGATACCCGTGGTTGCGTATGCGATTTGTTTGTGCAGCATGGGTGTAGCGGCTGCATTTCGAAAAGGTTCGGCAAGTTACAGTAGCTATACTTGGGTATTGGCGGGGGCTATTCTGTTCATTTTATCCGATTCTACGATTGCCCTCAATAAGTTTTTGCAACATTTTGAGGCTGCTTCGTTGCTTGTAATGACTACCTATGGTGCTGCGCAGTGGCTGATTGTTTGGGGAATGACAAGAGATGCGGAAGGGGCGAGTCATTTTTTGTTGCATCATTTTTTTCTTTTTTTGATAACTCGGCAAAACTTTCCAATCCACTATTTTTCGGGCCCTAAAAGTTTGATAATCCACAATGAAATCATCTACATTCTTGTAGGGGCCACTGATATGTCCAGGTCGTTTGCTGTCGGCAAAAATGTAAAAACCTGCCGCTTCTTGAAAAATCGCTACCCAGTGCTTTTTTAGGAGGCTATGGTCAATGATGATGGGTTCAAATTCAATCATCAGGTATTGAACATGTTTGGAGGTATCAATACTATTTGTTGTTTCAACCGCAAATCGGCTTAGGTCGAGACATACTCCTTTTTTGATTTGATAGAACTCCACAGGTGAGTAAATTTCCGTTTTTTCTCTTTCCAGACTGTTCTCGGCCAGTTGTTTGGCTCTTTCTATTTCGTAGCGAAAATTCTCCTTTATCCATTTGTTTACTTCAGCTACCGTCTTCCATTGTTTCAGGGCTGTTGTATAGCTAAGCAGCTTGAGAGTATCAACGGGGTGAAGAATGGAATCATCGGGTGCATCTGATAGTTTTTTCAATTGTCTATCAGGTAGTTGTGCTTTTGTAATAGTACAAAAAACGATGAGGACAAGCAAAAAAAATGCTACTGTTTTTTTTATCATTATGGCCTGTTTTACCTTTAAGATGGATATAGGTTTTTGATATATTCCACCGACCTTGTCATCATTACCTTGAGAACTTCTATGTCAATATCTGCCAATTTTTTTACATAAATACAGCCTTTTCCTGCTTTATGCTTTCCGAATTTTTGTAATAACTCTTCTCTTTCGTCGAAATTTTGAAAAAGGTATAGACTGATGGCATCTTTTCGCGGAGAAAAGGCCAGTAGTGGAGCATCTCCCTCGTGGCCACTATTGTATTTGTAATGATAGCTTCCAAAACCAATGATGCTGGGTCCCCACATTTGAGGCTCAAATCCTGTTTGGGTTTTCATAAGCTGAATGAGATAATAACTGTCATCTCGTTTGGTTTCGTCAGCAACAGAGTTGATAAAATCAATGACACTGCTTTCGGTTTGGGTGGTTTTGTTCTTTGCCATGGTTGATTTTACAGTTGATAGTTCACGGGCGATAGTTTTCAAATTTACTCAAAAAACTGCATATGAAAGTTCATCATAAATACTTCGTCGGTAGCGCGGGTAACGGCAGTATAAAGCCAACGTACAAATTCACGATTGACTTGCTCTTCGGGCAAAAAACCTTGGTTCACAAAAACCGCTTTCCATTGACCTCCCTGCGATTTGTGGCAAGTAAGGGCGTAGGCAAACTTCACCTGTAACGCATTGAGATACACGTCTTGGCGAAGGGCTTCGGTGCGGGCTTTTTTGGATTTTAGATACTGATAGTCTTGCGATACCGCCTCATAAAGACGTCGGTTGTCTTCTTGACTCAACGAGGGGCTGGACGAATGCAGCGTATCCAAAAAAATCTTGGCCTCAAAAGGAGGTTGCTCTTCATAATCAAGTAGTTGTAATTCAACGGTCGCAAATCTAAAGCCGTGTACTTCCTCTTCTTTTCGGATGCGTTTTACTTCGACAAAATCACCGTTTGCCAGAAATCCTGCGGGGGATTCTTCGTCCAGAATGGTATAATTGTTCCGGACTATCATCAATAAGTCGCCTGCTTCGAGTTCTTCTTCGGAAGCGTTGATTTGGCGACGAACAAACTGATTAAGTTGCACGGCTTCGCGATTGGAACGGGTAATGATAGTCACGTTTTCGCGCCCGTGTTTTTCGTAGGCGTAGCGGAGGCCATCTTCGAGGCGGTCGCTCGGCATTTTGTAAAAATCCCTCAGCCCCTTTGTTTGAAGTTGGATATTGAGTTTTTCAAGCGGAAGTACATCGCGTAGGTGTGTGGCATTGCGCAGAATTCCCGAATTTTGGCCTTGGCGCGTCACTTCGGTGAGTTCTTGCTCATACACACTCATGTAAAAAGTGCTTTCGAGCAAGGCTTTGTCGAGGGCAGGGCTAAGGTCACGGTTGATAGGGGGAAGTTGTGCTACATCACCTACAATCAGGAGTTTGTTGCCAATTCCTTCAAAAACGTATTCGATGAGGTCAGAGAGGAGTCCCCGAGAGCCAAACTCGGCCTCGTCCGAAATCATGGAGGCTTCGTCCACGATAAAGAGCGTATCGCGGTGTTTGTTAGATTGTCGTTCAAAATGCAACGAACCCGTGTAAGGGTCGGCTACTTGGCGGTAGATTTTTTTGTGAATGGTGAAAGCCTTCTTTTTAGAGTAATTGGCCATTACTTTAGCGGCTCGCCCCGTAGGAGCAAGGAGTACAGTTTTGAATCCCAGCTTACCGATTACTTTGATAACTGTGCTAATCAAGGTGGTTTTACCTGTTCCAGCGTAGCCTTTGAGTAAAAAACAGTCGCGTAGGTTTTCATCTTCCAAAAATTCCGCTATTTTTATAAAAAAATGTTCTTGGCCAGAAGTGGGTTGGTGCGGAAAGCTTTTTTTCAACAAAGCAGATGGAGTAGGGGGTTGGGTTTCTTTCATGTATCCAAAACTACGGCAGGAATGTAAATTTCGCAAACCCCAAAAATTATTCCCTTCAAAAAACTTTCGTTTTTTTAGAAAAAATCATACTTTCATATCCTTTTTAAATAAAAAAACGAGGGTTAGGCACTGAATGAATAACCCATAAATCCTAACTTTTAACCATCTAACACAACCCAAAAATGAAAATCAAAAACGTATTACGTGACAAATCTCGCAATGCTATTTTTTCGGTAACATCCGAAAGTACTGTATATGAGGCATTACAGCAAATGGCCGAAAAAAATATTGGAGCGGTATTAGTGATTGATGAAGGCAAACTGGTGGGAATATTTTCCGAACGTGACTACGCCCGCAAGGGGATTTTACAAGGGCGCGCCTCTAATCAGACGCTTATCAAAGATGTAATGACTTCAAAGCTCATTACGGTGACTTCTGAGCAAAAATTGGAGGAAGCGATGCTGATTATGTCGGAAAAGCACATTCGACATTTGCCCGTCGTGGATGGAGGAGAGCTGGTCGGCATTATTTCAATCAATGACGTGGTGACGAGTATTATCAAGGACCAAAAAGTGCGTATCGAATCGTTGGAAAGCTACATTTCGGGAAGTCCTTACTAATAATCACTATCTTTGCAGCCCGAAAAATAGTTTAACAGTGAATGGTTAAAAGTGAATCGCCTAAAATCCATAGGCTTTGGACAATTAACCGATAACAATTAACGATTTCCAAAAATTGGAAAAGGCCAGAGAAGAAGTCGCCCGCTTGTACGGAAACCGCTTGCGAATTAGAGTTTGTGGGGTTTGCATCCAAAATGACCAAATTCTGATGATAAGTCACCGTGGTATTGGCAATACCGACACATTTTGGTGCCCACCAGGAGGAGGGGTACAATTTGAAGAAAGCACCCAAGACGCCCTTCGACGTGAATTCGAGGAAGAAACAGGGCTGCAGGTGGAGGTAAGAGACTTACTGTTCGTGAATGAATTCATGGCGTCCCCTTTGCACGCGCTGGAGCTATTTTTTGAAGTGAAAATCATAGGGGGACGTTTACTCCTTGGTATTGACCCAGAAATGACAGAAACCAACCAAATTATTCAAGAGGTGCGGTGGATGAGTTTTGAAGATATCAAAAAATACCCGCCCAACGAGGTTCATTCAATGTTCAAATACTGCGATAGTTTGCAGGATATTTATCAGTTGCAGGGGTATTTGGGAGCTTATGCGGACAACCGCAACGATAAAAATAGGGAACAAACCGTATATTCATAACTTTAATGATTGCTACGCAAGCTGCTATTACTCCCTTATTAGAGATAAAAGATGAAGGGTTCGATTCCGATAAATGTGCGGAGTATGAATTAATGATGGAATTAGGGGCCGAACGATTGCGTTTTTTTGTTTTAGAAAGTGCCACTAAACGCGTTTTATGTTTGGAAGACTACTCGATAGGGGGGCTTCCAAACGATAAAAAATGGGCAACTTGGTTAGGCCAATTGTACCAAGAACACCCTTTTTTGGGAAATAATCTCTGGAAAAACGTAGTGGTTTGTTTCAATACTCCCACTTTCACCTTAGTTCCAGACATTTATTTCCGTAAAGAGTACGTAAATAGTTACCTTGGACTGATTCAGGGAGAACTTATTGAGACCGAACAATTGCTGCACCAAGCGGTACAAAGACTGAGCGCACGCAATGTCTTTACGGTAGATAGAGGCCTCTGGGAATGGATTCTTACTACCTACGCCTTACATCTGCCTATTTTTGTCCACCAAACGACGGCCTTAATTGAGGGGACACTGACACTATCGGCGTCGCAAAAAGGTGCTTTTTTGCTACTACTTCATTTTGAAGATGACTTTATGACGCTCACCCTTGCTCGAGATCAAGAGCTACTGTACTGTAATAAATTTGGCTATAAAACAGCCGCCGATATGGGCTACTTTGTTATGTTTGTGATAGATTCTTTGCAAGTAGCTCCCGAGAATGTACGGTGTTATTTGTACGGAGAAATAACTCCTTATTCAGAAGATTATCAGCTCCTTCAGAAGTTTTTACCTCAGCTTTTCTTTGGTAAAAATCCCGAACAATTGGCCTTGGGAGTAGCCTTTGAAGATTTGCCCGAACATCGTTATTTTAGTTTGTACAACATCTTTTTGGCAACTCAAATCCCTAAAAAATGAACAAGCGCGTTGCTCTTTTTCCAGGCTCGTTTGATCCTTTTACCAGAGGACACGAAGACATCGTACTACGAGGGCTACATCTTTTTGATGAAATCATCGTCGGAATTGGACACAATTCTAACAAGAAGCGCTATTTCCCGCTGGAAGTGATGCAGCGATTAATCGAAGAAACTTTTGGGAATTATCCTCAAATCAGTGTCGTGACCTACGATGATTTGACTGCCAATATTGCGCGACGGTTAGGGGCAAAGTTTTTATTAAGGGGACTTCGTAATACAACCGATTTTGAGTACGAAAATAGTATTTCGCAAGTCAATCGCCATGTTTATTCGGAGGTAGAGACTATTTTCTTGATTACTTCACCGCATTTGGCTCCTATTAGTTCGACTATTATCCGTGAACTGCATAAATACGGTCATAATGTGGACGAGTTTTTACCTTACAAGCTTTCAGAAACTACGATTTTAGGGTAGTTTTTTGCTATTTTTTGCTACTTCTGGGTCGTATTTCACAAAAATGTTAATCCATAGTAAGCGACCCCACCTAAAAAAAATGGGCTGGCAGGCAATGATGATGGGGACAAGTACGGCCAAAACGTAGAAGATATTGATACCCATAATGACCACTCCCCCCACAAATACTGCGGTAATAAGCGCCGTGTAGAGTGCGTAGCTCCCGTACATAGTGTGTAGCTCCCGTACATACCACCAAAATAAAACCCAGGTTCACGGTCAAAAATCTCGTTGCATACTTCGCAGTGGTCATTCATTTGATCAAACTGCTTTAAATTGAAAGGGTTATTGACTTTAAAGAACTGACCTTTATGACAGCGGGGGCATTTATTATTGAGAATACTGTACAGTTTGGTTTCTTTTAACATGGCATCAATTGACGGTTGCTCAAATGTACAACAATGCTGTAAAAAGATGGGTACGTTTTAGAAAAGTTATAACAAATGTTGATTGAGTAGTCCTTTTTCAACCGACTGGGCAAAGGTTTTTGACCGGAGTGCTTCTCGCACCTGGTTCCAGTCGCGTGTGTTATGGACATTACTTCCCATAAAAGATACGAGGCCGTCGGCGATTAAACGGTTGGCTAAAGTCCGAGTGGCTTGGTGGGGGCTTTGCCAAGAACCCGGATTGACTTGGAATAAGACACCCTTGCGGTGAAGGTGGAGTACTTGGTCAAAATCTTGCTGTAAGTAGTGGTAGCGTTCGGGGTGGGCTAATACTGGGATTAGATTACGTCGTTGTACGAGTTCAATCGCTTCTTCCAAAAAAGAAGGCATTCCGACAATACTGGTTTCTAAGAGTAAATAAGTGTCACCGATAGGCAAGAGAGGTTGGTTGTTTTCAAGGGTTGATAAGAGAGAAACGTCTAAATAATACTCGGCGGCCACTTCCAATTCCAAAGAGATACAACGGCGTATGAGTTCTGATTGAAGACGTTTTTTTGCTTGTTGAATATCTTCGACGCTATTTCGATAATAATCACCCATAATGTGTGGGGTGGCAATGATTTTGCGGATACCGTACATACACATTTCCTGCAGCAGAGCAATACTTTCATCGAGGGTTTCGGGTCCATTGTCTAACGCTGGTAAAATGTGAGCGTGCGTATCCACCAGAAGGGAGGGGGCTCGGGAAATTCCAGTAGCGTTTCTATTACGTTGTAGGAAGGAGAATGGCATATAGCTTTACAATTCGCTTCGAGAAAAACTTTCTTTGATAGTTTTATCTTTCCACGAATTGTGCCAAAGTGAGCAGACAAAAAAAATAAATATGGAAATAGGCACTGTTGCCAAAATGGTGTGTTTCCCTTGTCTTACGGCGGTAGTATCGGGAGAGTTGGTACGCTAATTGCTAAGAGTACGCTTGCTCAAAGTAGGTTTTGAAAGGGGGCAATTGAAGGTCTTTTTGGGATACAATGGGATTGGAAATTTGCCAATCAATATTGAGGTCTGAGTCATTCCAAATGATTCCTCCTTCGGACGCTTTGTGGTATAAATTTGTGCATTTATAGATAAGCGTAAAACCGTGGGCAAAGCCTTCTGGTAAGTAAACATTCGCCCGCTTTCGGCGTCTAATTCAATGGATTCATACTGTCCAAAAGTGGGAGAGTCGGGGCGAATATCTACGGCAATGTCCAAAACTCGGCCTACAATAACCCGTACGAGTTTTCCTTGGGCATGGGGCGCACGCTGAAAGTGTAACCTCTCACCACTCCTTTTTTGAAAAGATTGGTTATCACAAAGTTGGTGGGTAAACCGTTGGCTGCAAATGCTTCCTTATTAAAAGTCTCAAAAAAAGACCCTCTTTCATCTTTATAAACCGTTGTTATAATTTCTACCAGCCCTTCGAGCGATTTTTTGATAACTTGCATCAGTGAGTTATGATTGAGAACGGATACAAAATTAGTCAAATTGAGCGAATGTCGAAAAAAAGAATATATTGGATTTGTCAAGTAGGGGGATGGGCGGCGCTCATGTTCTATGAGTTGTGGGTTTATACCTTCGAGTATGGCTTTAGTTGGGAAATCTTTTTTTTCGCTATTGCCAATATTTTAGTGTGTGTGTTGCTCACGCATTTCTACCGCCTTATCGTTCGCGAACGTAATTGGGTCAGCTTACCCGTTGTATCGTTTAGTTCCTCGGGTTATATTTTCGGGGTTATTTGTTGGGGTTTAATTATGACCCTTATCAATTTTCCAATAGATTTACGCACTTTACATGATGTATTTAGCAGTGAGCCTTACTTATTTTTGGGGGCGTGGTTGTCGTGGAGTAAAAGCATGTTTATGTGGGTGTTGAGCTATACGGTCTATCACTACGTAGAGAATACACGTGCTACCGAAATTGAGAAAATTTTACTTAAAACCTCCGTCAAAGAAACTGAAGCGAAGGTATTGCGTTCGCAACTGAACCCTCATTTTGTCTTTAATGCGTTGAATTCGATACGAGCCCTCATTTCGGAAAACCCCGCCAAAGCCCAACAGGGTATCACTCAACTATCTAATATTCTACGGAATTCGCTCTTGGCTGACCGCCGAAAAACAGTAGAATTACGGGAAGAGTTGAAGACCGTAGAAGATTATTTGGGATTGGAAAAAGTACGCTACGAAGATCGTTTAACGGCAGATTTTCACATTGACCCCAAAACTTTATATTTACAAGTGCCCCCAATGATGCTCCAAACGTTGGTAGAAAATGCCATCAAACACGGGGTACAAAAAGCCGTTCATGGGGGGTTTGTGCAGATAACTTCTTTTTTAGATAACGATTATGTCCATATTCACATCCGCAATACGGGCGTTTTAGTAAAAAAATAAAACGATTTGGACAGTCATAAAGAAGCCAGTGGTTTTGGACTTAAAAATACGGAACGTCGTTTACAACTGATTTACGGTGAAGAGGCGGCTCGTTTTCGGATTTTTCAGGAGTCGGACGAAGTGGTTCGGGCCGAAATCATTTTGCCGATTCAGACCGAAGGGGTTTTTAGAAATACACCTGCTACTGCTAATCGAAATCTCAAAATTGAAAGTCAATAGTTTACAAACTACTAATCACCAGCCACTAACTACCAACTACCGCTAATGAAAGCCCTTATTATTGACGACGAAAGGCTGGCGCGTAACGAATTGCGCCGTTTGCTCGAAAATTTTCCTAAGATTGAAATTGTAGGCGAAGCCTCTAATGCCGACGAAGCCGTGAAAATGGTGGAAGAGCTACGTCCAGACTTGTTGTTTCTGGATATTCAGATGCCTGGTAAAAATGGCTTCGAACTCTTGGAAGCGTTGGAGGATGACATGATTCCAGAAGTGATTTTTACCACAGCTTACGATGAATATGCCCTCAAAGCATTTGAATACAACGCCTTAGACTATATTCTGAAGCCAATTGACTTACCACGGTTGAGCGAGGCCGTTCATCGGGTTTTTGAAGAGTTTGACCGTAAACACGAACATGATGCGGTATCGGAGCGTAAAATTCTGGGAGAAAATGACCAAGTTTTTATCAAAGATGGCGAAAAATGTTGGTTTGTAAAACTTGGCAAAGTACGGCTTTTTGAATCAATGGGCAACTATGTTCGCTTACACTTTGATGACCAAAAGCCGCTGGTACTCAAGTCGTTGAATGCCTTGGAAGACCGTTTAGACCCTGTGTTATTCTTCCGAGCTAATCGTAAACATATCATCAATTTACAGTGGATTGATAAGATTGAACCTTGGTTTTCGGGGGGATTATTGGTGACCCTGCGCGGAAGTGGTGAAAAAATCGAAATCTCTCGCCGTCAGGCTATTCGGTTTAAGGATATGCTGAGTTTGTAATCGGATTTGCTGTTTTTAGGTTTAGGGTTTACTGTTTTGAAATGAGAACTAAAACC
Organism: Runella sp.; assembly: GCA_044228585.1. Lineage (GTDB taxonomy): Bacteria > Bacteroidota > Bacteroidia > Cytophagales > Spirosomataceae > Runella. Next base: position 14,610 of record JBGAUP010000066.1, read on the forward strand.
ACCAAAAACTGTAAACTCTAAACCATAAATAGTTAACTAAGTTTCACCTCCATTGATTTTCCGCTTTTTCGACTTGCTTCGGCCATAAAACCCATGATGTGACTTTCGATGGAGGCGTCAATGGTTGAAGTGAGCAAAGTACGGTTATTTTGGGCTACCGCTTGCACGAAATTTTGCATTAGACCATAATCACCACCACCGTGACCAGAATTATTGAATTCTTTCTGTTCGCTGGCTCGCCAAGTTGTAACTTCTTTGGTGCGAAAATCAGTTACTTTTATCAAATCATTATCGCCTTCTATTTCGCCAAAACTAAACATCACGCGGGTTTTGCGGGCTTCCCAAGCCGTGAAGGCTTCTAAGCCAAAAGTAGCCAAAATACCCTCTTCAAATTGATAAATACTGGTATAGTGATCGGGTTGGTCATTGTTCATGCGATAAACGCAGCGACCGTAGTTGGAAGTTTTGAGCCTTTCCAAAATCGCTGGCCCTTGCAATTTCGGGTCTTCGGGAACATCCAGTACGTGAATACGTTTTTTCTGTTCGTAATAGACTTTTATCGCCGAAAATTGGCATTCGCGCTCTACTTTGCAGCCTTCTACGCAGCGTTCGGTACTTCCTGTAGGGGCATTTTCGGCCTTAAACCATTTGAGATTTCCGTACGCCGATACCATTTTAGCGGGTTTATTGGCAATCCAGCGCATGATGTCCAAATCATGACAAGATTTTGCCAAAATAATAGGATTCGTTTTCTGGGATTCGTGCCAATTGCCCCGCACGTAGGAGTGGGCCATATGGACGTACTCAATGCCTTCCAAGTGGTTGATACTCATCATGGTACCCAGCATACCCGAATCGCAGATTTCTTTCAACTTTCGGAAATAAGTAGTATAGCGCAGTACGTGACAAACGGCAATGATGCTTTTTGACTTTTTTGCGGCGGCCAAAATCTCCAAACATTCCTGCATGGACGGAGAAATGGGCTTTTCGAGTAATATATTGTAGCCCATTTCCAACGCTTTCATGGCAGGGCCGTAGTGGAGCGTATCGGGCGTAGAAATGATGACCGCATCTGCAAATTTGGGCACTTTAAACACGTCTTCCCACGTAACGAAACGATGCTTGGCTTCGATGTTGTGGGTTTTGGCAAAGCGCTCATTTCTGAACTCATTGGGTTCGGCTACTCCCACCATTTTAACGTCGTTGGGGTATGCTACTGCGTAGCGCCCATAGACGTTGCCGCGATTTCCCGCGCCCAACACAATGGCCCTGATAGGTTGGGCGATTTGAATATAATGAGGGTTTTCGGGGAACGTTATTTCCCTAATTTCGTTGGCTTGGGTAGTAGGGGCTAATGTCGCAGCACTTGCTGTTAGTCCCAGGGTTTTGAGTAAATCGCGGCGGTTGAGGGTGGGCATATAGAATGCAAGATTTCGTTTTTGATTCCATCCAGTTCTCCAAAAATAGTCAATTTTCTATAAATCTTCGTTTTGGCATTCCTCCTTTTCTTTTGCTTCTTTGTAGCCCAACAAAAACACCGATACTATCAAATCTAAAACACCGAAGTACCTAAAAAATACATACTGAAACATTAGCGTTACTGATAGTTTCTCTCACAGTAAAACAATGATTTTATGACTAAATTTTTACTGAGAAAAACAGTAACCTTGTGTAAAAGCAAAAACATATAGTTCTTCCTTATCAACTTGGCACTCAAAGATGAAACTACAAGAAATTGTGCTCATTGACCCCGAAACGTTGGGTGGTACGCCCGTTTTTGTAGGTTCGCGTGTGCCTATTTGGTCGTTGTTTGTTCATTTAGAAAAAGGCATTTCTCTCGAAGAATTTTTAGATGATTTTCCAACCGTCAAGCGCGAGCAAGCAGTAGGTTTATTAGAAATTATTGAGAAAATTTTTTTGTCAGAGAAACTAATTCGCCAGTTGTACTAAAAGAATTCACTTCCTCACCCACTGAATAAAGTCAGTGATAGGCAACGGATTGACAACAGGTTTAAGCAAAGTTACAATTTGCCCACGGTGGTAAGCGGCATGATGGCTCAAGTGAGTCAGAATATCACCTATGGCAGTTTGATAAGTGATTCCCGTCGTGGTTTGATAGGTGATGATTTTGTCGAAATCAACTTCATCCCTATCTCGTACATAACTGTCCCATTTCTGATAACTGTGGTCAGCCGTTTCTTTCAACCACGATACGGGTAATAAATCCCACACGCCCACGACCAGGTGGTCGTTCGTGATGCGGGTAAACCACACCATCTGGGCATTGAGGATATGGCTCATCAGCGAAAGTGCTTTTTCGGGCGGAGTGCCGAGCTTTTCTAAGGCTTCAATCAATTGAAGATTGGCCCAGTGTTCGTACTGGAGAAGGCGGATGTAGTGGTTTTTCATGGAGATTCTTTCGTTGCTATTTTTTAGTTGTCAGTTGGTTTTGAACCGACCGACAGCTCTCCTATACTTTTACCATTTAATCAGAGCCGAAGCCCAAGTAAACCCGCTGCCAAAGGCAGCTAAGCAGATAAGGTCGCCTTCCTTGACGCGACCTTCTTCCCATGCTTCAGTCAGTGCAATGGGAATAGATGCCGCGGTTGTATTGCCGTATTTGTGAATATTATTAACCACTTGTTCTTCGCGCAATCCCATTTGTTGACGGATATACTCGCTAATTCGGATATTGGCTTGATGAGGAACCAGCAGCGAAATATCTTCGGGTTGGTAGCCGTTGGCCTCCAATGCTTCATTTATGGCTTCGGCAAAACGTACCACAGCGTGTTTAAAAACCGCATTTCCGTTCATCACTACCTCAAAACCGCCCTCGTCAACCATCTCTTTGGTGGCCGAGCGTGTCGGGCGACTACTACCAGGGTCTTTGACGTACAGGTCTTCGGCAAAACGGCCATCGGCGTGAAGATGGGTAGAAAGTACCCGATGGGTGGCATCGTCGGTGGCTTGTACAACAGCTGCGCCTGCACCATCACCAAAGATGACCGCTACATTGCGTCCCTTGTTGCTTTTGTCAGTCCACGTAGATTGGATTTCAGCACCTACCACCAAGATGGTTTTGTACATGCCCGTTTTGATGAATTGGTCAGCGATAGAGAGTGCATAGACAAAGCCAGAACATTGCTCTCGTATATCAATAACGGGGATTCCAATTAAATCCAATTCGCGTTGCATCAAGAAAGCCGAGCCAGGGAAATAATAATCGGGGGTAATAGTGGCATATACAATCATTTCTACGTCAGAGGGTTGTAAACCTGCTCGTTCCAATGCTTGGCGCGAAGCTGCCGTAGCCATGCTGGCATTGGTATCTTTACCATAGGTAAAATACCGCCGCTCACGAATCCCTGTCCGTTCCTGAATCCACTGGTCAGAGGTATCCATGAGTTTAGATAAGTCATCGTTAGTCACTACATTTTCGGGGACGTAATAGCCCAAACCTGTTATTTTGGAATAAGGCATTTTGGGGGGAGTTAAAGGTTAGGAGTTAGGGGGAGGTTTTATTTTACCCCCTCAACTGTTATATACTTTAACCCTCTTTCAGGGTAAAAGTATAATCTTCCATAATCATATTGGCCAACAGCTTGCTACAAGCGGTTTCAACAAGTTGTTAGGCTTCTGCCTCGGAATTAGCCTCCTAAGGTCATGGTGATGTGTTTGCCAATGCGAACGTCTGATACGTCGTCAATGCCCAAATTATGAAGACCTAATTTGACAGCTTTTCCTTGTGGATCAAGGATTTCTTTCAGGGCATGACGTTGATTTCGGCGATGAATTTCATATGAATTAAAGCCCCACCCCCAATGGGGAGTATTTGAGTTTAAGCCCCTTTTGGGGGATGGGGGGCTATGAATGAGAGTAAAATGTATAGTGCCACGATGAGCGGAACGGCTGCAAATTTCAACAAGAGTAAAAGCACCGATAACCCAAGGAAAATATATTTGATTTGATTGCCTTTCCATCCGAAAGTTTTGAATTTAAATGCTATTAAAGGCACTTCCATGATAAGTAAAAATGACATAAGAAGCGTATAACTTACCAAAACTGACTGATTGACGATAAAGGATTCAAATTCGGGGTTAGTACGGAGTATAAAGGGCAAAGAAGCGACTAAAATAGCATTAGCAGGGGTTGGTACACCAATAAATGAGTCTGATTGACGGGTGTCAATGTTGAATTTTGCTAAGCGAAGGGCTGAGAAAACGGCCAAAATGAATGCACTTAGAGAGATAAGTAGGCTACCTACCTCAATGGAGGTACTGGTACGTTCTAAGTACTGAAAAATAATCATAGAGGGCAATACACCAAAGGTGACTACGTCGGCCAATGAATCAAGTTCTTTGCCAATAGGAGAAGATTGCTTCAGCAAGCGGGCGACAAAACCATCCAAAAAATCGAGTACTGCGGCAATGAAAATCAACCCTCCAGCTAATAATAAATCTCCCCTAAAACTAAATACAATACCGAGGCATCCGCAGAGAAGATTGCCGCAGGTCATTAAATTGGGAATAGTGAAAAGGCGCATCAGTTTAAAAAAGGGTTTGTCCGACGTTCGTGGCCAATGGTAGTGGGATCCATGTGTCCAGCATATACTTTATAATCGTCTTCTAAAGTCAAAAACTTGGTTTTGATGCTATTCATAAGAGCCGCATGGTCACAAAGTGGAAAATCAGTTCGTCCTACACTCCCTCTAAAAAGCACATCACCGCCCACAACAAAACGCTGTGGATGATTGATAAAAGCTACGTGTCCAGGGGCGTGTCCAGGTACAAAAACAACGTCTAAGGTCGAATTTCCAAATTTAACTACGTCACCTTCTTCAATAAATATATCAGCTTCTACTGGTTCATAGCCGCCAATTCCCCAGAGCTTACAGCGACTTTCTACTGAAGCCAATACGGGTAGCTCGTTTTTGTGCATATACATTTTTACACCGTATTTACGCTTTACGAAAGCACTCCCAAATACGTGGTCTAAATGCGCGTGGGTTTGGAGTAGGGAGGTTACTTTTAAGCCTTTTTCTGTTATGAAGTGGGCCAAAGTTTCTTTTTCCGATTGCATAAGGCAGCCTGGGTCTATCACGACGGCTTCCTGCGTTTCGTCATAAAGAACGTACGTGTTTTCGGCAAAAGGAGAAAACACAAAAGAATGAATTTGAATCATAATAACGCTATATTCTGCCGCTAAGTTAATAAACTATTCTGTAAACCAAACGCTATCTATCATGCCGAACGAACCAAAATCCAAGCCATTTTTAGACCAAAAAAAGGGTGATTACTACTTAGAAGGTCCCAGAAGTCGGCGATTTGAATTTTTATTTGTTGTAGAAGTATTTTGGGAGTTTTTGAAAGGACTTCGTTCACTGCACTTTGTGGGACCATGTGTGACGGTATTTGGCTCGGCGCGTTTCAAAGAGGGTACCATTTATTACGAGCAAGCCCGAGAGGTGGGTAAGCGCATTTCACAAGATTTAGGATTAACAGTGATGACAGGCGGAGGACCAGGTATTATGGAAGCGGCCAATCGTGGTGCTTTTGAAGCAGGTGGGCGTTCGGTAGGCTGTAATATCATTTTACCACATGAGCAAAGTGAGAATCCCTACATGCACAAATGGGTGAAGATGAAGTATTTTTTTATTCGTAAAGTGCTGTTGGTCAAATACTCCTACGCATTTGTAATTATGCCCGGTGGGGTAGGGACGATGGATGAGTTATTTGAAACGCTCACGCTCATCCAGACGGGTTCTATTTATAATTTCCCAATGGTACTGGTCGGAAAATCTTACTATGAGCCACTGATTGTTATGCTTAAAAAAATGGAAGAAAGTGGAACTATTTCACCCCAAGATTTAGATTTGCTAAAGATTACGGATGATATAGATGAGGTAATACAGCACATTAGAGAGCATTTGAGTGCCAATTTTACCATACAAAAACGCCGTAAACCTATTTGGTGGTTGTTGGAGAAAGGATAGTGATTTAGCGTTCGCTTTAGGGGCTGTTTATTGCGCTTTAGTCCGCTTTTTTATCGGCTTACTGGTAAATTCCTACTGTCTATGGGTTATTTTCTACGCTTCAAGTAACGTTTTTTGGGAAGGGGGCTGAATAGGATTAGCTTTGTTCCCATCAAATAGCAACTAATTTTTTGAAGCTAATGAATTCTATCGACACCAATACCCTGACTCAACTTCGCGATTTGGCTTACCGAATGCCTGATTCATTGACCGATGCAGACAAGGCTCTATTAAGTGATATTTACTTTGAATCGGTAGAAGATTTAGACAATCCAGAGTCACTTTTTAACTATACACTCACAAAAGCCATGCGTAAACATTTTGTGGGTGGGCAGTCGCAGGAACACATCTATTTGCAGCGTTTCGAGATTCCTCAAATTCGTTTGTTTGAGTTATTGATTCAGCAATTCCCATTGGCTAATTTGAGTCAGCATTGTACCAATACACTTTTGATAGATGCCCTCGCCCAGCACTCGCATCCTGTTTTGATGGATATCGGTATTGGTACGGGTTTTCAAGTAGCAAACATCATTGAAGGTTTATCAAAAAAAGTAGGAAGTGCTGTACAGCACCTAACTATTGTAGGAATCGAGCCGTTTGCAGATGCCGTGGCTACTGCCCATGAAAATGTAAAACGAGTAAGCGCCAATGCTCCTTTCACCGTTGATTTGGTGACCAAAGTCGCTTTTATCGAACAGTTTTCCCTGAACGATTTGCAACAACTACTCCCTACCAACAACGATGGCGTTTATGTTAATGCTTCTTTTGCCCTCCATCACATTCAGCATGAAACCCAACGTAAAGAAGTTTTTGAAATGCTCAAAGCCTTGGGTATAAAAGCCTTAGCGTTGAGTGAACCTAATTCTAACCACTACACGCCCGACTACGCCCAACGCTTCCAAAACTGCGTGAATCACTACGGAGCGTTGTTCCGTATTATTGACACCCTCGCTATCACTGCTACAGAAAAAGCAGCGTTGAAACTCTTTTTTAGCCGTGAGATAGACGATGTATTGGGCAATGCGGAAGAAATTCGGGTTGAAAAACACTACGCAACGGAGCAATGGGTAGAATTGTTGGAAGCCACGGGCTTTCAATTACAAAAATGCCCAGCGAGTTTCGATTATACCCAACTTAACGGTACACATTTACAAACAGATCTGTCCAATCGTTACGCGACCATTTTTGACAGTGAAGAAATAACCAGTCTTTTCTGGGCTATCTAAACCAAACAACTTTTCCTAAACTCTTAAGATTTCAAGCAATGAACTCAATTGCACAGACAAGCTATGCCTCTATCGAACAAACCCTTCGGGCTGATGTATATTCAAACGACCCCATTCGCTTACATTGCAACGAAACTCCCTTTGATTTGCCCGAAGATTTGAAGCAGCAATTAGTAACTAAGATGGCAGATATGGCTTGGAATCGCTATCCTGATTTTCACAATACGGAGTTGACCACCCTGATTGCTAATCAGGCAGGGGTTCAGCCTGAGAATGTTGTGTTGGGAAATGGTTCATCACAGTTGATTCAGCAGATTGTCAATTGTTGCTCTAAGTTTCTGTCGGTTGCTGTTATCGAAAACCCGACTTTTACTTTTTACCATCAGGTTTGTCAGAATGAGCGTATGCCGTACCAAGAGTGGATTTTAGGAGAGGATGGCTCTTATGACCTCAGCACTTTCCCTCACGTTTCTGAACCCGCTTTAATCATTTTGACGTCGCCAAACAATCCTACGGGAGCGACACTTCCTTTGAACCTTTTAGAAACACTGCTCGAACAGAATCCAGCATCTATTTTTGTTGTTGATGAAGCATACGGCGAATTTGGGGGAGTTTCGGCGGTTGAGCTTGTAAAAAAATATGCTAATCTTTTGGTTTTGAAGACACTTTCTAAAGGACTTGGTTTGCCAAGCATACGATTTGGTTACGCGGTTGGTAGTGTTGCCATCGTTCGAGTACTCAAGAAATATACAGTACCCTTTACAGTCAATATTTTCACTGAACTTGTTGTTCGTGAAGCATTAACAAATCCCACTTTTATAAGTGCTTTGCGAGTAAACCAAGAACGCATTAAAAACTTGCGGGATTTTGTTTATCACCTTTTAAGCGATATCGCCAGTGATGATTATTTTACAGTTCAACCATCATATGCTAATTTTTTACTTTTGCGTTTTCACCACGTTGAACTCTTGGAGGAGATAAAAGAAGAGCTTAGAATACGTAATATTTTAGTTAGCTATCCCATTGCCCATAGTCTCAGGCTTACGATTGGGACGGAAACCCAAATGCGTCAGGTGCTACGTATTATCAAACAAGCTTTGGCACATTGTCAGAAAAACTACGCAGGGAGTACTTCCATGATGCCGTGTTAAACTAAAACCTGTTAAGTTTTCTGAGTGCCGGAAAACCTAACAGGT
>JBGAUP010000067.1:0-18562 GCA_044228585.1 Runella sp.
CACCAAGGCGTACAGTTTAGCAAAGGCGAAGACCCCGTGCTTTACATCCGCGACCCCGAAGGCATGAGTCGGCAAGAACGCCGCGAAATGTTGGACAATTTATCTGAACTCAATGAGTTGTCTTACAGCGAGTTTGGCGACCCCGAGATTACGGCCAAAGTGAAACAGTACGAAATGGCGTATCGGATGCAAACCGCTATTCCCGAAGTGATGGATTTGTCCAAAGAACCCGACGATATTGTGAAGCTCTATGGGCCCGATTGCTTGGTGCCAGGGACTTTTGCCGCCAACTGCTTGCTGGCGCGAAAACTCTCCGAAAATGGCGTCCGTTTTGTACAATTGTACCACCAAGGTTGGGACCAACATGGCAATCTTCCCTTTGAAATTACCAGCCAAGCCAAAGACGTAGATCAGGCTTCGGCAGCCTTGGTAACAGACTTGAAACAACGAGGTTTGTTGGACGAAACGCTGGTGATTTGGGGAGGAGAGTTTGGCCGCACCAGTTATAGTCAGGGGAAATTGACGATGGACAATTATGGCCGCGACCATCACCCGCGTTGTTTTAGTATTTGGATGGCGGGCGGTGGCATCAAGCCAGGGGTTTATGGCGAAACCGACGAACTGGGCTACAACGTAAGTCGCAATCCCGTGCATGTGCATGATTTTCAGGCTACGGTGTTGCATTTGTTGGGCTTAAACCATGAAAAGTTGATTTTCAAACACTTAGGCCGTCGCTACCGACTGACCGACGTTTCGGGGAGAGTGGTGCGGGATATTATTAGTTAAGTTTTATGGATACCAACAATGGGTAAAAAGGCGAGATATTTTGCAGAACAGCTTTTGATTGTTTCTACTGTTTTTATTGTTTTCTTACTTCTGTTTGAAAATAAATGGGTGGTTCCTGTGTGGCTACAACCCATAGGCCGAATGCACCCTGTTGTGCTTCATTTTCCCATTGTTCTCCTATTGCTGGCGTTTGGAATGGAGTTTTTTCGGTTTAAACCTACTTATGCTTCTAACGAGTTTTACCGCGCTTTTCTCCATCATCTTTTATTGATAGGGTTGCTTTCGGCGGCCTTGACGGTCATTATGGGGCTATTTCTTGCCAAAGGAGATGGCTACGAAGGCGACGTATTAAAATGGCATAAATACCTGGGAGTGGGTGTTTTGTTTGTGGGAGAGGGATTTTACTGGGTAAGACATGCCACTTGGTACACCCAAAAGGTGGCGCAGGTAAGTACCATGATTCTAACCGTATTGCTGCTCGTTGGGGGGCATTTGGGGGCTACTTTGACCCACGGAACGGGTTTTATTACCGAGCCGCTCACCAGAAACGATCAAGTGAATTTTGATGATGCTCTCGTGTTTGACCACGTAATTCAACCCATTTTTGAGCAAAAATGCGTCAGTTGCCACAACCCCGACAAATTGAAGGGAGAGCTAATGCTGACCGACGAAAAATCCATCCTAAAAGGAGGCAAAACGGGGAAGCTGTTTGTGGCGGGCAAACCCGAAATAAGCCTATTGTTGCAGCGGATTCATCTGCCTTTGGAGGAGAAAAAACACATGCCTCCTGTGGGTAAGGCACAACTGACAGATACCGAGAAGACCCTGTTGGCACTCTGGATTAAGTCCAACGCAAATTTTAAGCAAAAAGTGAGCGACTTGCCAACGAAGGATTCTTTACGGGTATTGGCTGCGGGGCTATTTGCACCTGCCGAAAATAAAGGAGAGGTATATGATTTTGCAGCGGCAGATGAAGAAACCATTGAAAAATTGAGCAATGATTACAGAACAATCGCGCCTTTGGCCAAGGAGTCGCCTGCGTTGTCGGTCAATCTGTACAATAAAAACGCGTACTCGCCCGAGAAACTAACCGAATTGGACGAACTCAAAAAGCAGATTGTTTTTTTGAACCTCAACAAAATGCCCGTCAAAGATGCCGATCTGAAAAATATCAGTCAGTTTGAGAACCTACAAAAATTGGACTTGAATTTTACCGATATTACAGGAAAAGGGCTGGCCGAATTGACCTCGCTCAAACACCTCAAAACGCTGAATATTTCGGGGACGAAAGTAGGTTTTAAGGAGATAGAGGCCCAAATTCGGAACTTCAAAAATCTAAAAACTCTGACCGTTTGGAATACGGGGCTGTCGGTTTCCGAAATTCAACAACTACAAAAAAACAACCGAGGAATTCAGGTGATTGGGGGTTTCAGAGATGATGGCAGTCATCCCATCAAACTCAATCCTCCCCAAATAAAAAACGGTTCTACCATTTTCAATCAGCCTATTTTGGTGCAGTTGAGTCATCCCATCAAAGGCGTTCAGATTCGTTATACGACCGATGGCACCGCCCCCGATAGCATGAAGTCTGCGGTGTTTAACAACCAAACCCTTTTGAAAGAAAGCGCGACCATCCGTGCCAAAGCGTACAAAACAGGTTGGTTTGGCAGCGATGAAGTCGCGTTTAATTTCTTTAAAAACACCTATAAACCTGACAGCGTAAACTTACTTTTACCCCTCAACCGAGTGCATCAGGCAGCAGGAGCAAACACGTTTTTTGATGGGAAACTCGGTACTTTCAACGCCAACAGCCCTGCTTGGGCCAACAATTGGGCAGGCGTAAGAAACAATGATTTGGCATTGATGTCAGAATTTAAGCAGCCGGTAGTCATCTCCTCGGTGGGGCTGCGCATCATGGAAGAAACCGAAACGGGTATTTTTCCGCCCGAAGTGATTGAAGTTTGGGGTGGTTCTACCCGAACTCAGTTAAAATTAATTGCTACGCTCAAGCCCACCTTGCCCAACAAGGTAAGAACGCATCTTCTCCAAGCCATAACGTGTAAGTTTAAACCTCAAGCCGTTTCTTACCTCAAGATTGTGGCAAAGCCCTTGCAGAAAATCCCCGATTGGCACGGAAGTAAAGGCCGAACCGCCTTGCTACTGGTGGATGAAATGTTTTTGAATTGAGGGTTGGTGCGGTTTGCCTTTGCTTTTAGACGCTGATCAAAGGAATAATGATATTGTTCTGCAACGTTTCAAATAGTGTTGGCGTACAAAGAGATATATTCGGTAAAATCCTACCAAGAAGCACAAATTAATGATTCAGCAATAGAACTATCGGTACGTAAATCAGAGAAATTTGAAAGCGGGTTTTTAGTTGTACCGAAAAGGAACAGCGGGAGTTAACGGATTAAAAGTAGGGGTGGCTGCAATGCTGTAATTAAGAAGCAATGATTCAACAATTTGAGCATTAAAAAATGAAGAAAATAACCATAGCAGTGGGTCTTTATTTGAGTATATTGGGGGTAGTAAAGGCGCAGGACAAGGCACAGGAGACAAACCCTAATTACCAAAGTAAAAAATTAAAAACCGAAGAAATTAATTTTGTGACGAGTTATTACCACCAAAACGGTAACAATTCGGCAGTAACGGGAGGAATTGGAACCGAAAAATTAACCGATTTTGGCAATACCATTGACCTAAAATGGTCGAGATTGGGCAGCAAGAATAGAAAACATTCGTTTACGCTGGATATGGGAGTAGATACCTATACATCAGCTTCGTCCGATAAAATTAACCCTAATCCTGTTACGAATGGCACCCTCACGGGGGCCTCGTCAAGCAGTGGGACTACCAATAACATCCAACCTGCTACCCAAGCGGTTACATCGGCTTCGGGACGCGGAGGAAGCAAAACAAAATCTTCGAGAGTTAATAATCCTAATGCAGTGATTGCCTTGACTTCTGCTTCTTATCGTGATACGAGAGTTTATCCTACGCTGGGTTGGTCCGTAAAAGATGATAAAGCAGGCACTACTTTGGGAGTTTCTACCTCTTTTTCAACCGAATACGATTATAAATCAATGGGTATTAGCCTCAATTTTACGAAGAATTCCCATGATAATAATCGTGAAATAGGAGTAAAACTAAACGCATTCTTTGATACATGGTCAGTCATCTTACCCGTTGAATTACGTCCAGTGGGCTACGGATCAGGTGCAAAAAGTGATCCAACTCCCATTGATTACAAACCGAGGCACTCGTTTTCTGCGGCTATTTCATGGGCACAAGTCATTAATTCCCGTTTGCAGGTAGCTATCATTGCCGAACCAGCTTACCAGGAAGGGCTTTTGAGTACACCCTATCACCGAGTTTATTTTTTGGGAGGTTCAGAAGGACTTGAAAAATTGCCAGGCACGCGACTGAAACTTCCTATTGCTTTTCGAGCCAATTATTTTTTAGGAGATAAATTTATTATTCGATCGTTTTATCGGTATTATCAGGATGATTGGGGTATGAAGGCACATACGATAAATGTAGAGACTTCCATCCGATTATCACCTTTTATCGCTATTAGCCCCTTCTATCGTTTCCATACCCAAGATGGGATTGATTATTTTGCCCCTTATCAGCAAAATGAAACTACAAGCGAGTTCCATACGAGCGATTATGATTTGTCAACTTTGCAGACCCACTTTGTAGGGGCTGGGTTTAAATTTACGCCTCTAAATGGAGTTATGAATTGGAAGCATTTTAATGCCATTGAGATTCGTCTCGGACACTATATTCGCAGTACGGGGTTAGTTGCCAATAGTATTACGTTGGCGGCGAAGTTCAAATAAAACATGGCTTTGCTAAGCTACCCAAACTTGGCAAAGCCATGTTTATGCTAAAATGCCATTGTTTTCCCCAAGCGACTGCTTTCCAGCGCCAATTCCATGATACGCGTGGTGTTTCGGGCTTGTTGAGGTTTTACTTCTAACTCCGCTCCGTTGACAATGGCTTGATAAACATTTTCGTAAAAAGGAGCATAGTGACCTGGCAAGGTCTTTAATGTATTTTTTCCTGCTTCGGTATATAGCGTTCCCCACTGACTTTCGGGTTCTTCACCCCAATTTTCGATATTTGGCAGGATATTTTTTCGCAGGATTTCTTCTTGGATGTCTAATCCAGATTTGAAAAAGCTTCCTTTGGTACCGTGGATGACAAAATGCAAGCTGTTTTCAAAAACCAGCAAACTGGCTTTTAGGATAACCCGTTTATCTTCATAATCCATACGAATGTCGAAGTAGTCGTCGGTTTCTCCCTGTGGACGAATGGTTTTGACGGTTGCCGTGACTGTTTGAGGCGTACCAAAAAGTACCAAGGCTTGGTCTATCAGGTGAGGGCCAAGGTTATATAAATTTCCTGCTCCCGCGGCGGCTACTTCTTTCCAAGTTCCTTGGGCTACTTCGGGACGATAGCGGTCAAAATGCGCTTCATATTCTACCACATCCCCTAATTTTTTTTCGTTAAGCAGTTGTTGAATCGTCAAAAAATCGGCATCCCAACGGCGGTTTTGATAGGCGGTAATTAACAATTTTTGTTGCGTTGCCAATTCAATCAAAATGTCAGCTTCGGCAGTGGTATTGGTAAATGGTTTTTCAATGACTACGTGCTTACCAGCTTCCAAAGCAGCCTTAGCGTAGGGAAAATGGAGGTCGTTGGGAGTACAAATAAAAACCAAATCAATGCTCTTGTCAGATAGCAGTTCATTGGCAGTAGCCACTACCTCGATGGTGGGGTCAAACTCCTGAACAGCTTCTTTGTTTCTGGTGACAACCTTAGTGAGCTTGAAATGAGGGCTAACGTGCAAAAAAGGAGCATGGAAATAACGTCCCGAAAGGCCAAAGCCAATCAGGCCAACGTTTAAAGGAGTGTTAATGGGTGAGTGCATAAAAGAGTGTCGAGTGGTGCTAAATGCAAAATGTAGAATGAACTTACGATATAAATCGAAGGGAATTTGCCCCCAAAGCTACTGTTACAGGCGTATCTTTTTTTAGAGATGGCCGAAAAAGTTGTATTTTTACCGTCCCAAAATTACAAATATGTCTTTTTTTCAGAAAAATACCTCTTTATTTGCTCGTCTCGGCTACTTTCTTTCCTTCGTTATATTAGTGTTGTTATCGCTTATAGGTCTTGAGTTTTTTGTGGGCAATGGCGATGGTATTTGGTTTGACTATGACCTGCGGCTTATTGGTTTTCGTTTGGTAGCTTGGGCAGTTTCTTTAGTAGTGGTTTATCTATTACTTAAAAATGGGCCACCACTTTTGCAAAATGTTCTATTATCATTGGTATCGGTTTTTTTTGTGATTTATGGGGTTGAAATTGTAGTAGGATGGATTCACGATGCCAGCCAGAAATCCACTACTTCGTCACAACCCCAATATGTAGGCCCTGCTTATGATTCAAGTTATGCCTTAGATGCGTTTTTAGGTCGAAAGCCGATTGCAAATCATACTTTTGGTGGACTAAACCCTTAACGGGAAACCTGTTGTACAAATAGGCATGACAGTAGATTCTCTTTCGCGCCGTGTGACACCTTTTGCCGATAGTACCCATCCCAAGCGGGACAACTACGCTTTGTTTTTTGGATGCTCTTTTACCTATGGAGATGCCGTGAAAGATGATGAAACGATACCCTATCACTTCCAAAAAGAAAATGTTGATTATCAAGCTTACAATTACGCTTTTTTTGGATATTCGCCTCGGCATACTTTGGCAAAACTACAACACGAGGATTTGAGGAAGCAAGTGCTTCAAAAAGAGGGAATCGCTGTTTATACTTACATTGAAGATCACGTCAATCGTGCCATTCCATCGGCGGGATGGATAGGTATGTATGATGGCTTTTTTCCTGATTTGGATGAGTCAACGATGCAAACAACGGGGGTATATCGTTTTGTACATCCGCTCAAATACCGTTTGGGCATGATGATTTTTAAAAGTAAAGTGCGTCAACATTTTGCAATGGATTTTCCGTTTGCCTATCGCCCCAAAGACTATGAGTTGACGGCCAATCTCATCAAAGCCTCCGAGACAGAATACAAAAGACAATTTAAAAACGATAATTTTTACGTCATCGTTTACCCTGACTTGCTGAAAAAAGATTCACCAATGATTGAACTGTTGAAAAAACGTGGTCTGAAAGTACTGGATTATCGGAAGTTGTTCCCGTTCCCTTCCAAACAGTACCAACTCTCTTACGACAGTCATCCAACACCCGAAGCGCACCGCCTATTGGTGGAGCAATTGAGCAGAGATTTGAAGAAATTAAAGGGTATAAAGTAAAAGCCTCATGAAGATTGCCATTATAGAAGCGTTTGATTTGAAAGAGATAAGCAAAGCGGCACAACAAGTTATTATGGCTTGCGGGGACGAATCTATTTGGCTTTTTGAAGGTGTAATGGGGGCGGGGAAAACAACACTTATTAAAGCAATTTGTCAGAAATTGGGCGTGTTGAACACAGTGCAAAGTCCTACTTTTTCCATTGTAAATGAATACTTGACGGACAAAGGAGAGACGATTTATCATTTTGATTGTTATCGTCTTAAAAACCTCGCTGAAGCCTACGATATTGGCGTGGAAGAATATTTAGACTCTGGTAATTTGTGCTTGATAGAATGGCCAGATAAAATTGCTGATTTATTACCTGACCAATGTATAAAAATCACGATTTCTGAATTATCAAATGGTAAACGTGCGATAGAGGTTTCAAACAACGACTAACAGATTATGATGGGTTTCGGCGAATTAGCACAACAAACCAGCCTCTATCCCCAAGAGGCATTGGCTCCCGTAAAAACGAGCCAGCAGAGTTTGTTGATTGGGCTTCCTAAGGAGATTTCATTGCAAGAAAACCGCATTGCACTTACTCCCGAAGCCGTCGCAATTTTGGTGCGTAATGGACATCAAGTAGTGGTGGAAAAGGGAGCAGGGGAGGAGGCTCAGTTTTCAGACAATGAATACAGCGAAGCAGGGGCGCAGATTGTGTACTCGCCCCAAGAAGTGTTTGCCAGCGATTTGATTCTGAAGATAGAACCCATTGTAGAACAGGAGTTTGGGTTGTTGAAAAACGGCCAAACGATTATTTCGGCCCTTAATCTTCCCACGCGTGACCGTTCTTATTTTGAACACCTCAACGATAAGCACATCACTGCTATTTGCTATGAATATATTGAAGACCCCGCAGGAGGGCAGCCCGTTATTCGCTCGTTGAGCGAAATAGCAGGCAGTACCGTAATGCTCATCGCTGCTGAATATTTAAGTAGTGCTAACCAGGGTCGTGGCATTATTTTGGGAGGAATTACGGGTGTGCCCCCCACCAAAGTGGTCATCATTGGGGCGGGTACGGTGGCCGAGTATGCGGCCCGTACAGCTTTGGGCTTGGGAGCTGAAATTAAGATTTTCGATCAGCATATCTATCGTTTGCAACGCTTGAAATACGCCATTGGTCAAAATATTTATACGTCTATCATTGAATCAGATACGCTTTCGGAGGCCGTGCAGCGTGCCGATGTGGTGATTGGGGCTTTGCGTCCCGAAGATGGTCACAGTGTGTGTGTCGTGACCGAAGAAATGGTCGCTAAAATGAAGCCCAATTCCGTGATTATTGATGTATCTATTGACCAAGGAGGCTGTATTGAGACCTCTCGCATCACCACCCACAAAGACCCTATTTATCGCGTTTATGACGTCATTCATTACTGTGTTCCCAATATTGCCTCGCGTGTGGCTCATACGGCCAGTATGACCCTGAGTAATGTATTTTTGCCGATGTTGCTTAAAATGGGACACACGGGCGGAGTCGAACACATGATGTACACCAAGCGTTGGTTTAGCAAAGGGGTATATGCCCACGGTGGAACGCTTACCAATCCTTTTATTGCCAAAAAATTTAGTATGCGTCACAAAGATTTAAGTTTGTTGTTGGCAGCAAGAATGTAAAACTATGATTAATCACAGCAACGAAAACACCCTGATGGATGATGCCAACTCGCCCGAGGTCAACAAACGACTTTTGGGACTGGTATCGCAAGATTTTGTCAAAGTAGCCGACCAGCTGAAAGAAGCGTCGTACCAAATACGAAAAAGAGGCTTCTCTGATCATCCTATTTTTATCGCCGTCCAAACCGAACTGGACTTGGGTTTATTATTAATAGGGAAAACCGAACTCGAAAATGAATGGTCGTACCGAGCCTCTTTTCTGGACGAATTTGTGCAGCGAAGTTTGATAGGCTTAGAGTCGGTGGAATTGTTCAAAGAAAATTACAAAAACCCAGACGAATACTGTTGCTTATTTGTCATTCAAGGCGATTTCGCGGGGTTTGTATTTATTCCTTTTCCTGAAGATTAAGGTTTGATTTTCAGTAAATTAGCCTTAGAAAAATACATAAGTACTTAGAACTCTTCGTTAATCTGATAATAATGGACAAATACAAAAGGGACATTCACGAACTCAGAACGAGAGCTGCATTGTGGTGGCCAGATGAACTGAAAACTAAAAATGCTTTATACAATGTACTTCCACTGCTTTTGAGTACTCAGGAAGACTTTTTACGGCTCCTTATTTTAAGTAAAAATGACCCTTTTCAATTATTCGATTTGATAAAGGTTGTAAAATATCCTGCCAATTTATTTTTGAAACACTTAGCAGTGTTAACTGATTTTGGAGGAGAACCTATTCAACGACTTGGCCGTTCTTTTGAAGATATTTTCCCGAAGAATGAAGATGGTATTTACTACTTCGAGTTCCTCTGGAAAACAAAAAAATATCGTTACGACTTCAAATCACTACCCATAAAAGGATTAAATAATAAGAAGCTTTTGATTGATGGTGAAGGTCTTACAGTCGAAAAAGAATTAGACGGATTGACCTGTGATATGATAGCATTGCTTTTATTTGCTTCTACTTCTGAGTACGCTGACCAAGCAGGATTAAATGTTTGTGAAATTGGAATGTTGCTTGGGGATGAAAATGTATTAATTGCTTTTGTAAAGCAACGTTATATCATGGTGAGTCGGATTACAGGTGGAGCAACAGCAAATAGTTTAGGGCAATTAGGCACAGACTGAGATTATTGACTTTTATCAAAAGAGCTTGGTAATGAATACAAAATCAAAAGAAACGGCTCTATTCAACTTGATGATTATGGAGAGAAAGGAGGGATGCCTTTTGACATAGTAGTAGAAAGAGCAAATAAAAAGGTTGGTATTGAGGTAAGTTTCCAAGTTACGACTAATAGCACTATAGAACGAAAAGCAGGGCAAGCGGCAGACCGGCAAATGTTAATGCACAAAGATGGGTATCAAATTGCCTACGTTCTTGATGGAGCAGGAAACTTCCAACGATCTTCTGCTATTTCAAGAATTTGTACCTATAGTGACTGTACAGTCGCTTATACACTATCGGAATTTGTGGTATTATCTAACTGGATAAAAAGTGTATTATGATAAAATTTATTGATTTATTTGCTGGCACTGGCGGCATAAGATTAGGCTTTGAGCAGGCTTGTAAAAAATTTGACTTGAAATCCGAATGTGTATTTTCTTCAGAAATTGACAAGAATGCTTGTGCTTCTTACGAACTCAATTTTGGTCATAATCCTTTCTCAGATGTAACCCAAATAGAAGAACTACCTCCCTTCAACTTTATGTTAGCAGGGTTTCCGTGTCAGTCGTTTTCCTACGCAGGTAAACGCAAAGGATTTGGTGATACAAGGGGAACCTTATTTTTTGAAGTAGAGAGATTGCTTTCAAAATATAAACCCCAAGGTTTTTTACTTGAAAATGTGAGGGGACTTACGACACATGATAATGGTAGAACCTTCGAGACAATTATTCACAGTTTAAAAGAACTTGGATACAGCGTTGACTATTTTCTTTTGAATAGCAGTAATTTTGCCGTTCCTCAAAATCGAGTTCGTATTTACATACTTGGGCTTTTAGAAAAGCCCATTAAGACTACACTTCAATCAGATGTTGGAGCTTCTGATTCCCATAAATTCAAGGAGCAGAATGGACAAATCTCATTATTCTCAGAGCCCAAAAATATCAGAGTGGTTAAGAACATTTTAGAAGAGGAAGTCGATGAAAAGTACCATTGTACAGATGATTTTGTCAAACGACTGAAAAAAGTAGTTGGAAAAGATTTGACAAAATTACACGGTTATAGATTGATTGATTACAGAGGTGGGCAAGCAATTCACTCTTGGGAGTTAGGTATTAAAGGGGAATGTACTAAAGCTGAAATTGAGTTTCTGAATTTGCTAATCGGCAATCGTAGAAAGAAAATTTTTGGAACACATCAAGATGGGAAGTCTTTGTCAATTGACCAAATCAGAACCTTTTATAAGAAAAATGACCTTGACCAAATCTTAAGTTCTTTACTGGAAAAGGGTTATTTGAGTAGCAATGACAATAGATACAATCCAGTTGCTGGAAATATGTCGTTTGAAGTGTTCAAGTTTCTTGACCCAGAAAGTATATCTATCACTTTGACAGCTTCTGACACAAACAGACTTGGGATTGTGCAGAATGGAATCGCAAGGAGATTAACACCAAGGGAATGTGCAAGGCTTCAAGGGTTTCCAGACACTTATAAATTATTAGACAACGACAATGCGGTTTATAAGCAGATGGGAAATGCAGTTTCTGTTCCCGTGATTGAAGCTGTAATAACTGATTTGATAAAGAATAATAATATCTTTGGTCACAAAGAATTAAAAGCTTCAAAAGAACGAGCCTTAGCCTCTGTGTTCTACCACTGACACCTTTCAAAATATTGACTCAGGAACTATTACCTCTAAGGCGTGGGGAATAAGGATGGCTTTCACTTCTTGCACTTTGCCTAAGTATTCGCCGTCTATTTGAAAATGTACTTTTTTGCGGGACTGCATGAGCAAAGCACTTGTTTGAAACACTTCCGTTTTCTCCGAGTCATAAGGCTCGTGCGAGAAGACCATCTTGAAAATTTCGCGGGTAGATATTTTTTTTACTACAATTACTTCAAACAGCTCGTCGTCCAGCTTTCCAATGGGGTTTATCACGGCGCCAGTGCCATATTGGGTGGCATTGGCAATCACAATCATGGACGCTTTTATTTTAATGGCTTGACCATCAATTTTCATTTCTACTACCATCTGTGGGTTTTGCCATAATACTTTCAAAGAGGCCATTAAGTAACCCCACATCCCCCTTACGCGCTGACTTTTAAATTTCTTCATGGCGTAAGCGTTCAGACCAAGGTCGCTCAGGTGAATACATAATTGCCCATTGATGAGAGTTACGTGTATCTTTTTTGAGTATCCTTTGGCAAGTATATCCAATGCCTTGACAGGGTTGTTGTCTATCCCAAGTTCCTTGGCCAGCCCGTTGGCCGAACCCGCAGGGAGGATTCCCAAGGTAATGTCTGTGTCTATTAAACATTCTGCCACTAATTTTATCGTGCCGTCGCCTCCCACGGCAATGACCCGTTGCGGTGAGAACTGGTCTATTTTTTCTTTTATTGTTTGCACATTTGGTTTCTTGGGGAGGCAATATAATTCAATGACGTGATGGGTCGGGGAAAAATAATCTCTTATCACCGTAGTCCAGTTGATAGTATTATTTCCCGCTTTGGGATTGATGATAAAAAGTATTTTTAGAGGGTTTGGTTCGGTCATGCGTGGAAGATGGTTGAAGTAACCAATCAAATATTTCGTAAATTGCTTAAAGATGAGAAATAAAAAAAGCTATTCTAACGTCACCGTAAAGGTATATCATGGTTATGGTCACAAAGGTGACCTTGTGGTCTATGGTCACGTATTAGCTGGTAAACCCATCAGGCGAGGCTATCATAACAACAATACACTATCTAATATTATTCATCTGACTAAGTTGTTTTTTGTGAAGCCTATTCCCAACGCTCGGGTACAATTACAGTGGGAAACCCAACAATTATATTGCACTACCGAAGCAGATGGCTTTTTTAAGTTTGAGTGGGAATCCATGACCGACGTAGAGGCGGGCTGGCACACCGTCACGGTACGATTATTGGATGACCAAGAACGTGTAACTGCCACGGGCGAAGGGAAAGTGTTTGTTCCTCATTCTACCCAATACGGGTTTATTTCTGACATAGACGATACCGTACTCGTTTCTCACTCAGCCACTACGGGCAAAAAAATACGAGTCATGTTTACCAAAAACCCCCGCCGTCGAAAAACGTTTGCGGATGTTGTAAAGTACTATCATCTACTCTCTCTTGCGCATACTGACCCTACTGTGCCCAATCCTTTTTTCTACGTGTCGAGCAGTGAGTGGAATCTGTACGATGACTTGAATGAATTTTTTAAGCACAACGGGTTACCCAAAGGGGCTTTTCTGTTGAACAAAATAAAAAAATGGCATCAGTTGTTTAAAACGGGCAAAACAAAACACGAAGATAAATTAAGAAGAATAGACCGAATCCTCAAGGTGTTTCCTAAACAACGGTTTGTCTTATTGGGAGATAATTCACAGAGAGACCCCGAAATTTATGCGACGATTGCCAACAAATACCCTGATAGAATTGCCGCTATTTACCTACGAAATATTACCCCAGAAAAAGAGGCAATGACCTTTGATTTTTTGGCTTCTATACAAAACAAGGAAATCCACACTTGTCTTTTCAAACATACCGAAGAAGCCATTTTGCACGCAAAATTAATTGGGTTTATTGACTAAATTAGATATATCCTGCTTCATTTTAGCTTTAGAAAATGGATTTTACTAAAAACACTTACTACAAATGCTCCTGATTGATGCTCACCTCGATATGGCCATGAATGCCGTAGAATGGAACCGAGATTACACGTGTTCGGTACAAGAACTACGAGAGAGAGAAATAGAAAAGCACCTCACTGACAAGCGAGACCGTGGAAAGGGAACGGTTTCTTTGCCCGATTTGCGACGCGGTAATGTGGGCTTGGTTGTGGCTACGCAGTTAGCCCGCGTTACTGAGCGCGGAAGTGCGTTTGACGGTTGGTATTCACCCGCCCAAGCGTGGGCCATGACCCAAGCACAGTTGGCTTGGTATCAGGCAATGGTGGATTTGGGGGAAATGGTGCAAATTACCCATTTAACTGAACTCAATAGGCATATCGCGCTATGGGAAGACACTTCGATTGCCAACGAAACCAAACCCGTTGGTTTTATCTTGTCGTTGGAAGGGGCTGATTCGCTTGTCAACCTTTCGTATCTCGAAAAAGCATACAACTATGGATTACGTGCCATCGGCCCTGCTTGGTATGGCCCTGGGCGTTATGCCTCAGGTACGGGCACTACTGACGGCCTTACGCCTGCGGGGCGGGATTTGCTGAGGGAAATGGATGAGTTGGGGGTGATTTTAGATGCTACTCACTTGACAGACAAAGGTTTTGATGAAGCTTTAGAATTATTCAAAGGTGTGATTTGGGCAAGTCATCACAATTGCCGTAGCCTTGTGCCACATCAACGTCAACTTTCTGATGAGCAAATCTTGCGTTTGGCCGAACGAAGGGCGGTCATTGGGGGAGCGTTGGATGCTTGGATGCTGGCGCCTGGCTTTTTGCAGCGCCAATCCGACCCAAAAGAGTTTGGCGTTACGATGGAAAAACTGGTAGATCACTGGGATCATATCTGCCAGCTGACGGGCAACAGCCTCCACGTCGCCTTTGGAACAGACTTGGATGGCATGTTTGGCCGAGAGCAATCACCTTACGATTTGGACAACATTTCGGATTTACAATTGTACCAAGAATTGCTGAAAAAACGAGGATATCAACCAGCGGATATCGAGAATATTTTTTATAAAAATTGGCTGAGGTGCATACAAACCGCATGGGGGAATAAGTAGGGAAATATACAACTCATTTACGCTGACGGATAGGTTGCCTTAAACCGCTAAATTTTAGGATTTTTGCCTACATTATCGTATCTTTACGCGTTAAAAAATTAAAATATTTCCAGCAATAAGTACCCTATTCGTTACCAATTCCAACATATGGCAACTGAAACACTTGAAATTTCCGAACAAATAGACAGAAGTAATTATTCAGCCGAAAACATCCAAGTTCTTGAAGGTCTCGAAGCAGTTAGAAAGCGTCCTGCCATGTATATTGGTGATATTGGCGTCAAAGGCCTTCATCACTTAATTTGGGAAGTAGTTGATAACTCAATAGATGAGGCACTGGCAGGCCATTGCGATCTAATCAGTGTTGTAATCAATACAGATAACTCCGTAACAGTCAAAGATAACGGTCGGGGCATTCCTACGGGAATACACCCCAAAGAGAAAAAATCAGCCCTCGAAGTCGTAATGACGGTACTGCACGCAGGAGGGAAATTTGATAAAGACACCTACAAAGTTTCGGGAGGATTGCACGGAGTGGGGGTATCCTGCGTAAATGCACTTTCTAAATATCTCCGCGTAGAAGTACACCGCGAAGGTAAAATATTTGAACAAGAGTACAATATCGGTAAGCCGTTGTATCCCGTTCGTGAAATTGGTACAGCCGATGATACGGGTACCTTTGTTCACTTTTTGCCCGACGATAGCATTTTTATCGTTTCGGAATACAAATACGAAACCGTTGCCAATCGAATCAGAGAACTATCTTTTCTGAACAAAGGCATCCGCCTTACACTCACTGATATGCGTGATTTGGACGAAAACGGCCAACCACGTTATGAAGAGTTTCATTCAGAAGGTGGTCTGACAGAATTTGTGACTTACCTCGACAGTACCCGCGATCACCTTATCCCGACTCCCATTTATATGGAGAACGATAAAGGGGCGGTACCCGTAGAGGTAGCGATGATTTACAACACATCTTATAGTGAAAATGTCGTTTCTTACGTCAACAACATCAATACCATTGAGGGCGGTACGCACGTATCGGGTTTCCGTATGGCACTGACGCGTACGCTGAAAAACTACGCTGAAAAAACGGGGATTTTGGCCAAAGAAAAAATCGAAATTAGCGGCGATGACTTCCGCGAAGGTCTCACAGCCGTGATTTCTGTCAAGGTAGCCGAACCGCAATTTGAAGGTCAAACCAAGACCAAATTGGGCAACTCCGATGTGGCAGGGGCAGTAAGCCAAGTGGTGAGCGAAATGCTTGATAACTTCTTACAAGAAAACCCTAAAGAAGCACGTACCATTGTTGACAAAGTGATTTTGGCCGCTAAAGCCCGTATTGCGGCTCGTAAAGCCCGTGAGATGGTACAGCGCAAGACCGTTTTGGGAGGTGGAGGTTTACCTGGTAAATTGGCCGATTGTTCAGAAACCGACCCGTCGCAGTGTGAACTCTATTTGGTGGAGGGAGACTCGGCAGGCGGGTCGGCCAAACAAGGTCGTAATCGTGCTTATCAGGCCATTTTGCCACTCAGGGGTAAAATTCTGAACGTAGAAAAAGCACAAGAATATAAAATTTACGAAAACGAAGAGATAAAAAATATTATTACCGCTTTGGGAGTACAGTTTGGTCGGGAAGGCGACGAACGTGCCCTCAATATGGAAAAACTTCGCTACCACAAAATTATCATTATGACCGATGCTGACGTGGATGGTAGCCACATTCGTACGTTGATTTTAACGTTTTTCTTCCGCTATATGAAAGACCTTATTGACAACGGTTACATCTATATTGCGCAGCCGCCGTTGTATTTGGTCAAAAAAGGCAAAGAAGAACGTTATTGCTGGACCGAAACCCAACGTGAACAAGCTGTACGGGAGATTGGTGGAGGAAAAGAAGACAGTGTGTATATTCAGCGTTATAAAGGTTTGGGTGAAATGAATCCTGAGCAATTGTGGGAAACAACCATGAACCCCGAAAACCGTAGCCTGAAGCAAGTAGGTGTCGAATCGGCGGCAGAATCTGACCACTTATTCTCCATGTTAATGGGCGATGAAGTAGCACCGCGTCGTGATTTTATCGAACGCAATGCAAAGTATGCTCGTGTGGATGTATAAAAAACAGGAATGATATGTCAATCATCTGGACTTTGAGCATGATACCGTCATCGTTGACCCTAAAGTGGCGAAGGCAATGTTAAAATAACTGTTGTTAAGAAAACGTTAATTAAAGCCATTTGTCGAGTAAGACGAATGGCTTTTTGTCGTTAACATTTTACTTTTGGAAAAATAATCGCATTATGTCTAAGTCCGATAACCTTAAAACTAATCTTGCTTCTCTGTTCTCTTTTGTTCGCGACCGTCGCGAAGTCAAAGAAGGACAATCTGTCGAAGAAACCGACCGATTTGCCCGATCGGTAGAAAGGGTCAGTCAGACCATTGAGCAAAGTAATTTTATCAGCCGAGACTTGAGTTGGTTACAGTTTAACTTTCGGGTTTTAGACCAAGCTCGTAGCACCCGTCGAAGTTTGTTTGAACGCATGAAGTTCTTGGCTATTTCTGATTCAAATTTAGATGAATTTTTTGCGATTCGGGTTGGTAGTCTATACAACTACTTGGATTATAGCAAAGAACGGGTGGACTATTCGGGATTGCGTGAAGTGCCTTTTCGAAAAGCGTTAATGTCGGCTATTCATAAATTTACTCAAGAACAAGACGATGTTTTTGAGCAGGAACTTATGCCTCTTTTTGCGGAGCATCATTTAAAAATAGGCCGTTGGGGAGATTTAGAAGAAGCTGAAAAACAGGAAGTAGGCAAGTATTTCGATCGTACGATTTACCCGATGTTGACACCGATGCTGTTTGACTATACGCACACTTTTCCAGTATTGTTAGCCAAAACGCTGATTTTTGCCGTGGTGACCAATACCAACGAAAACAGCAAAGTAGAAGAAGAAAATCGCAAAATATCGTTTGTGCAGATTCCCGCTAACTTACGGCGTTTTTACACGATTGAGCGTAAAGATGACGAAATTCTTTTTATCCCGATTGAGGAAATCATTCGCCACGAACTCAAAAAACTCTACCGGAACGTGGAGATTATTGATATGCACCTGTTTAGAATTGTGCGTAACGGTGATGTTTCTATTGAAGAAAACGACGATGTAGAAACGGACTTTTTGGATGAAGTAAAGCAAAAACTCAAAACACGTCGCTTAGGCCGTGTCGTTCGAATGGAGATAGAGCCCGGGGTGTCGGAATGGCTACTCAATTTACTCAAAAAACGCTGGGAGATAGATGATTATAATGTATTTACCTGCGCCCACTTGCTCGATTTTACCTGTTTGTGGCAAATTATCAAGCATCCAGAATTTGCGGACCTTATACCTGCGCCTCCAGCACCAGTACCTCCATTAGGAGTAACTCACAGCCAAATCACCGAAGATATTTTTGAAACCATCAAAGAAGGGGATGTGATGCTCCACCATCCCTATAATAACTTTGAACCTGTACTTCAACTGTTAGAAGAGGCAGCCGAAGATCCTAAAGTGTTGGCTATTAAGCTCACCATCTATCGCTTGGCTAAAAAATCTCGAATTACGGAAGCGTTGCTTAAAGCCGCTGAAAATGGCAAACATATTTCGGTACTTTTTGAAGTAAAAGCACGTTTTGACGAAGAAAATAATATTCGAGAAGCACAACGTCTTCAAAAAGCGGGTTGTTTTGTCATTTATGGGATTAGTCGTTTTAAAACCCACACCAAACTTCTCCAAATCGTTCGTGCCGAGGAGGATGGCGTAGTGAGTTATTCACACTTGGCCAGCGGAAACTACAATGAAGAAACGGCCAAACTATATACTGACATTGGGTTGTTGACCTGC
>JBGAUP010000067.1:18589-22061 GCA_044228585.1 Runella sp.
GCGATGAAGTCTATAACCGTGATATTACCGAGTTTTTCAACGTTATTACGGGACATTCGCTCCCTAACGACTACCAATACTTGATTACTGCCCCTCGTGACATGCGCAAGCAAATCATTAAATTGATTCAACAAGAGGCGGAGAATGCAAAACAAGGCTTGCCAAGCGGAATTTGTATCAAAATCAATTCTTTGGAAGATAAGAGTACGATTGAGGAATTGTACAAAGCCTCACAAGCAGGTGTGCCTATAAAATTGATTGTGAGAGGAATATGCTGCTTGCGCCCAGGCCGAAAAGGGTTGAGCGAGAACATAACTGTTCGTTCTATTGTGGGCGACTTTTTGGAACACACCCGTATCTTCTATTTTCATAACAACCGAAATCCAAAAGTCTATGGTGGAAGTGCCGATGTGATGGTGCGTTCGTTTGACCGTCGGATTGAATCTATGTTTGCTTTCGTGAACCCACGCGTAAAACAGCAAGCGATTCACATTTTGGACTATAACCTCCGCGACAATGTCAACGCCTATGAGTTGTTGGAAGATGGAAACTATGTCAAGTGTGAGTTGAATGAAAACAGTGAGCCCTTCAATATCCATGAGCGGTTTTTTGAAGTCACGCTCGAAGAGGTAATGGCCACCAAGCTTTTTGTCGAAACTCCCTCGACAGAAATGCCAACCAGCGAATCCCCCGTGGCTTTATTGGAATCGGAAGTGTAAATCTGACGTGAAGGTCTCAGTACTTTTCCAACCTTCTAATTTAGGTGTGCGTCATGGTATCAGAAACCCATTATTGATGGGTGGTTGATTAAGAAAAATGACACCCATGAAAAAACTACTTTTGTTTGGTTTGATTGCTTTGGTGGGGATTCGGTGCAAGTCAGCTTCGGAGGCCATGATGAGTCCCCAAGGGTGTGCATCCGACCAACCTACTTTGGTTGGGAAATGGACAATGACCGAGTTTCGATACTATGGCGGGTGTTGTCCCGTTATTGCAGACTCTTCTTGGAAAAAGGCGGTTGCAAACACTTACTTAGTCGAATTTACTTCCGACGGTAAGTTAAAAGTGATAGACAATACAGGTACCAGTAACGGTTTAGTTGCTTCGGCGGCCCAATTGGTCACCAATTATAAGTTTGACGGTAAAGAACTTACCCTCGACGAACAGATTTTGGGCGGAGGGCTGTGGTATAAAAAAGCAGGAGTTGCAAAGTTGACCACGACGGAGTTGATTTTGACGATTTTAGTAGGCAAAGAAGGCGAAACCAACGCCCGAAAGTTTATCAGAAGCTGCCAATAACACAAAAAAGGCTGTCACAATAGTTGCAACAGCCTTCTTTCTTGATGTTCTGGAGCTTAGTAGCGGTACAATTCAGACTTGAATGGCCCTTCTACGGTTACGCCGATGTATTCAGCTTGTTCTTGCTCAAGCGTCTCCAATTTAGCACCGATGTGCGCCAAGTGAAGTTTCGCTACTTTTTCGTCCAAATACTTAGGCAAGATATACACTTGTTTTTCGTATTTGCCGGGGTTGGTATAAAGCTCGATTTGCGCCAAAGTTTGGTTACAGAATGAGTTGGACATCACAAACGATGGGTGACCCATTGCACAACCTAAGTTGACCAAACGACCTTCGGCCAAGACGATTACCTCTTTACCATCTACGTTATACAGGTCAACTTGTGGTTTGATTTGTACTTTGGTGTCGCCGTAAGTATCGTTCAACCAAGCCATGTCAATTTCGTTGTCGAAGTGGCCAATGTTACACACGATGGCCTTATCTTTCATAGCTTTGAAGTGACGTGGCTTGATGATGTTGATGTTGCCCGTCGCAGTTACGAAGATGTTGGCACGCGTAGCGGCTTCGTCCATGGTTACCACTTCAAAACCGTCCATTGCTGCTTGCAACGCACAAATAGGGTCAATTTCAGTCACCAACACGCGGCAACCTGCCCCACGGAGCGATTCTGCCGAACCTTTACCTACGTCGCCATACCCTGCCACAACGGCTACTTTACCCGCCAACATTAAGTCCGTAGCACGACGAATCGCGTCAACCAACGACTCTTTGCAGCCATATTTGTTATCAAACTTAGACTTGGTCACTGAGTCGTTTACGTTGATAGCTGGAAGGTACAACGTACCGTTTTTCATGCGCTCATACAAGCGATGAACGCCCGTAGTAGTTTCTTCTGATAAACCACCGATTCCTTCAATCAGCTCTGGATAGTTATCAAATACCATGTTGGTTAAGTCGCCGCCATCGTCCAAAATCATGTTCAAAGGCTGACGATCTTCTCCGAAGAAAAGTGTTTGTTCGATACACCAGTCAAACTCTTCGGCAGTCATGCCTTTCCAAGCATATACCGAGATACCCGCCGCTGCAATGGCCGCTGCTGCGTGATCTTGGGTAGAGAAGATGTTGCAAGAAGACCAAGTTACTTCGGCACCCAATGCCGTAAGGGTTTCAATCAAAACGGCTGTTTGGATGGTCATGTGCAAGCATCCTGCGATGCGTGCGCCTTTCAAAGGCTTAGATTCGCCGTATTCGGCGCGGAGGGCCATTAAGCCAGGCATTTCTGCTTCGGCCAAACGTATTTCTTTGCGGCCCCATTCGGCCAAGGTAATGTCTTTTACTTTGTACGGTACGTACGTTCCAGTTGCTGTTGACATTTTATCGAAAAAATTAAACGTGTTTTCAGTTTTTAGATTGATTTTCTAAATCAAATGCAAAATTAACAGGTAATTGGCTGAAAATGGTACATTGTGGGGATAGAAAATAGAGACTTATCCTAAAAAAAGATATTTTTTGGCGTAATGACAGGGTTTATACCTGTATTTTTAGATAAAAACGGGAAAATATGGATAATGAGTAGATTTTATATCTGATTTATCTAAGTGGCTTAATACCCAAAAGTAGCCTACTAAGTCACGTCGGCTTTGTGCTTGGTATTTTTTACTGCGGTTCGGTAAAGGTTTTATTCAACCAAACAACCACTTGTTCCCAACTTTCAATTGGAATTTTAGCATGGGTGGTGTTTTTCATCACTAAAAACTCCTTTTTGTTGCCAGGTACTAAATTGTAGAAATCCTTTACTTTATCAATAGCAAACAGCTCATCTTTATCGCCAATACCTACCAACACAGGAATATTTAAGCTTTTCGGAAGCCTCAGTTCTTTGACATCCAGCATGGTCAGAAACCGAAGCGTATATTTAAAATTGAATAAGGA
Source organism: Runella sp. (assembly GCA_044228585.1). Classification (GTDB taxonomy): domain Bacteria; phylum Bacteroidota; class Bacteroidia; order Cytophagales; family Spirosomataceae; genus Runella. Next base: position 21,821 of record JBGAUP010000067.1, read on the forward strand.
ATCTTTCGTAACAGTCATTCCCTCTCTATAATATTCGACTGCCTGATAAGAGGGACGGAAAACAGAACTTGCCAGAATTTTGGTTTTTTCAAACAATGTAGGTGGTTTTGATAATCCTTTTTTGCCTTCGTAAGCTCCTGAGAGTAATATTAGCCCTGCAATCTCATGAGGAACGGCATTGGCGGCACATATCGCAGAAGCTACGCCGAGGCTGTGTCCCAAAATAATTACTTTAGAAAAC
>JBGAUP010000458.1:0-2679 GCA_044228585.1 Runella sp.
TCCACATTAGTGACTTCTCGCATGAGGTCGCCTGTGCGCTCGTCGGTGGTGAGGTAGTAGTAAAAACGCTTCAACGCCGCTTGGCTGATGCGTACTTCTTTGGAGCCACAGCCCCAATGCCGCACATTGTGGCGTGAACCTAAGCCTGCAAAACGCCCCAGATGATACACGTCCACCTCGCTGGTGTGGCGGGTCATGGCTTCGGCCATTTGAAAAATATCGGCTCGACCTGTTCGTAAAAAGCTGTACCACAGCCACAAATCAGGGGCGAGTTCGGTGTTAGCCCATGCAAAACCGCCAATGTCGTATCGCCAAGAATGCCGAACGGGGTCATAAGCGTGCATGACATCGCCATAGTTCCAGAAGCCGTACCAATGCCGCTGTTCGATTTCTTTTTGGTAAAAAGTAATGGCTTGGTCGAGTTGGTCTTCAAGCCAGCGTTTGTTTTCACTGTTTCGATTGGGCAAACTCCACGTACCAAAAGCACCTGCATCGTGGAGATATTGAGGTGTACAGGCCAACAACGGACGCTTGGATAAATGGCTTAATTGCTCATTAGAAGGCACATTTTGGTACAGATTGATGGTCATTTCGCTGGTGCGAGCCATGCCTTGGGCAATGCTGAAACCTGGCTGTACATCTTCGTAACTCGCTTCTAATCCGTGGCCTGTGGCAAGTGTGTCGTAGTGGCGCATGTCCATGGCTTCGGCATAAGGCGACCACAACCAAGCCCGTAGTTCGGCTTTGTCCGAAGTGGCGTTTTTGATTTCTAAGGCCGCAGGATGCGATTGCCAAAAGTCTTTGACTGAAATAGAAATACCGCCCGAAACATCGCCTACAAAAGCTACGCCCGAAGCTCGTTTGCCGCCTTGCGCATCAATCCACGCTCCTTTATCATGCGTTCGTTTTTGAATGCTAAAACCATCTGCGGAATGTTGAATCAAACGAAAGTCGCCCCACGCTGCCCAGTCTTTTACTAAATATTGTTGTTTGGGGTCGTAGTCGGCTTTGTTGGGAACACGCTTGCCAACGATTTGATTTTCATAGACATTTTTACCTTCGTGCATGAGTGTGCGCCGACCTGTAAGCGGTTGCACAGGTTCGGCCCAAACGCCCGTTTCTTCACCTCCAAAACGTACGTGACGATTGAGAATTTCTTCTTTGAGCGGAACATTCAGTACTAAACCTAAACCCTTGATGAAGTCTTTTTGCTGGTCGCCGTCATAAATAAGGGTATGAACGAGACGAATATCGGCTGTGCCTGCATAAAAATAAAGACGCACGACAAACGGCAACCAAGTCCGTTGTGGCGACTTAAATTTGCCTTCAATCTTCACTACGGTTCTCACATTTCCTTTCTGCTCAACCGTTACTTTTTGCACCTCACTCGTCATTTTCTCCCTTGCCGACGACTCGTAAACGTCTGATTCAAAGGTGTTTTGGTGAATACAAACCAGTTGCCCTTTCAGCCCTACCAACTGATTGTTGATTTTCAACGAATCCATTAACGAACTGCCTTGTTTTGGGATTTGACAGCTAATCTTCCCGTTGTTAATCAATACATTACGAGCATTTTCGACTACTTGAATATTAGTAGTAGAAGCAGGTTTTGAGTTACTGAGGTTAAGTTGTAACACACCTTTGGGTTGGTCGGCTATGGTAGCAAAACCTACCCATTTCAACGAACCATCGGGCCAAGTGGCTAAGTTCCAGCTTTGTAGAGGAAACGTTTTTCCTTCGGCATCGGTCAACGAAAAGGCTTGCGTTGGTTTGATTTTACCCTTTACAAACGGCACACCCCAACTTTGACCAACAGTTTGGACAGGAGCTTTTTCACCTAACCAGTGGAGGGGAATGGGTTGGGCGAAAGTAGTTACACATAAAATCCATACTATAAAAAAAGCCCCCAAACCGCTTAGGCGGTCCGCCCCAATGGAGGATAAAAATGCAAAACGCTTTGAAGATGTCATTTTCATAAGTGTCTATGTTTTTATAGATGGATTAAAAAGTGTAGCACATTTAATTTCCATCGGGTTTTATGGCATTGACTAAGGGACTTTGCGGAAAATTCCACGCATCGAGCGGGTCAGGTTGCGAGGGGTCGTAGATAGATAGGTTAGGCACAAGTTGTTTGACAATACCTAATTGGGCTTTTTTGATGCCTTCTACGATACATTTGGCCAACTGATAGGCTCCGTAATTGCTAAAATGCGTGTCGTCGGCAATGGGTTTTTCTTGATTTGGAAAACTATTGGCAGGATAGTGCACAAAGGCTTTTTTGGATTGTACAGGTCCCAAGGCTTCCCACAAGGTTTTGCTCATGGCATTGAGGTCAATCAAGGCTACGTTTTCTTCTTGGGCGGTTTGACGCATGGCCTCGGGAAAATCACCTAAGGTGTTGTTAATGTGGCCTGTGGAATCAAAATTGCGGCGGTGCATTGAAGTCACCAACACAGGAATACCACCTTTGGCCTTGGTTTCTGAAATAAATTTTTTGACCAATTCTTTGTACTCTACAAAAGGTCGTAAATCCTTCTGTTTTTGGTCGTTATGGGCAAATTCGATGAACAGGTAATCGCCTGCTTTCATCTGACTTAATACTTTGTCAAGGCGTTTTTCGGACAAAAAACTCTTCAACGATTCGCCCGATTCGGCATGGTTGGCAAACGCCACTTCGCC
>JBGAUP010000068.1:0-21733 GCA_044228585.1 Runella sp.
CATTCCCTACTGATAAATCCCCAATTTATAGGTATAAATCTCTATTTCGGGGAGTCAATTATAAAGTATTCCAATACAACAATAAGTAGAATCAAAACTCCACAATCGAATAAGCTGCTTGGTGAGGCTGACGGGTCTGGTCTCCTACCTTGGTGCGATTTCGATCATCGTCATGAATAACTAATAAGCGATTATGACCAATAAAGGTTAAATCTTCGGCCTTGTGCGTAAATTTCAAAGGTTGTCCCGTTGTGCGATTCTTGACAATATTAAGTTTATCGTTTTTCAATTCCGACTCTGAAGCCCACCATAAATAGGCACTGTTGCCTTGAGTCTCGCTTTCTATGGAAGTCAATATCCAGAAAATTTTGCGTTTAGCATCATATTCTACGCAGGAAAGTGCCAAAGACTTAGGTAAATTGGGCTGCAGAGAAGCAATATCTATATCCGCTAACGTTTGGAAGTCAGGACTCAATACAATCGAATCACCTTCAAAGCGGTAAGAAGTCGTCAGGATTTTAGCTTTGTATTTAAAATCATCGTATTTTTTCCCTTCTTCTCTAATTCCAAAATACATTCTATCATGGGTGACTGCAAAGCCTTCTACCTTAAAATAAGGCATTCCACTCGGAAATTCTGGAGAAAGCAGGGCTTTTGACAAAGCCTCACGCAACCCCATTGAAAATTCTTCTCCTGCCTTCAAATGAACTGCTTTGGGATTAATCGTCCGTAGATTTTCGGTCATAGGCCAATAAATCAAAGCATTATAACTATCCCATTCGCTACTGCCTTCTTTCACCCGGTCAAAACCCGTCGTCAAGAAGGCATACTTTCCATCTGGTGTAAGCGCGAAATCTTCGTATTTTTGGCTGGTTTTAAGGAGTTTTTGGGTGAGATAAGTAGGTTTATTAACAAACATATCACTGTCCGAATACGCCCAATAGAATACCGCCGCGTCAGTATTCGGCATATCTTTATCATTAGCAAGAATAAGGTTTTTACCATCATACAATACTGCCGACGCTTCACACCATAGTTCCCGGCCTCCCGCTTGAAGACCCGACTGAAAACAATCTATCAATCCTTCTTTTACGATAACTCCACCCGTAGTCAACTTAGAGGCGGGACGTTGGCAACCCAATACCAATAGAAGCGAAAATGCGGAAAGAAGTAGCGTTTTCATAGGTTTGTTAACGAAGTTGTGAGAAAACATGGAGCAACGAAGATACAGATAAGTAAGTATCTTCGTTGCTCCCTAATCAAAAAAACTACATCCGAGACTTTACAATATTGGTAAACTCACGAGATTTGAGCGATGCGCCACCGATGAGACCTCCATCAACGTCAGGACACGCAAAAAGTTCATCTGCATTTTTTTCGTTGCAGCTTCCCCCATATAGAATCGTTGTATCGTCGGCTACTTGCTCGCCATACTTACTCGCGATGTGAGCACGAAGCGCTGCGTGCATTTCTTGGGCTTGTTGAGAAGAAGCGGTTAGTCCAGTGCCAATGGCCCAAACAGGCTCATAGGCTATAACCACTTTTCCAAAATCTTCTGCCGACAAATCAAACAAAGCAGCGGTAATCTGCGACTTTACAATAGCGACGAAATCTTCGTTTTGGCGTTGTTCGAGCAATTCGCCACAGCAGAATATCGGTTTGAGACCATTTGCAAGCGCAATTTTTACTTTTTCAGCCAAGAGTTCGTCGGTTTCGCCAAAATATTGGCGGCGCTCACTGTGTCCTATAATTACGTAAGGGATATTCAACGCGGCCAACATCGGAGCAGATATTTCACCTGTATAAGCCCCCGAAGGTTTTTGGTGGCAATTCTGAGCCCCCAAAGAAATACGGCTTACTTCTTCAACGTATTTTTGCAATACTGGCAGGTAAATATACGGCGTACACAACACCACTTCTACCTCCCCGCGTACTTCGTCGCGCACCATATTGACAACTTCGGACGTAAGAATCATGGCCTCATCCAAGGTTTTATTCATTTTCCAGTTGCCTGCTACAATTTTTTTTCTCATTTGATTAGAACATTTTAGATGTGATAGGGGTTAATTTTATTTCGGTTTTTAACCTAAAACTGTTAGTTTTTATGGTTTGTACATGAGTTACAAAATTTTCAGTACAGAATCAACCAAAAGCCTATTAGGCGTTGCGAAGTTAGCAAGAATATATTAATTCAAAACGGCACTTTTTGGGGGATAATTTTTGTTTTTCTAAGAAATAAGATTATCTTTACTAACAGCCAAACATTTTTTTGGCACGGCTATGATACGATGGTATTTAAAATTGATTATTTTGGTTTGCCTGCCTCTATCTCTTTTGGCCCAAAAAAGCCAAAAGAAAGACGATAAATTTGGATTCTTTTTAACAGGAAATTCTAAATTTACTCGTATTCCGTTCCAAATGCACGCCAATCTCATTGTCGTTCCAGTACACGTCAATGATTCGGATACCCTTCACTTTATACTTGATACTGGAGTCAGTTCAGTTATCATTACCAATCCAGAAGCTTTAAAAAGAGACAAATTACGCTTTACCCGTCGTGTACAATTAACAGGAGCAGGTGAAGGACAATCGCTGACGGCCTCGGTTGCCATTGGCAATACGATTGGTATGGGAAAGATGAAAGCTACGTACCAAAATATTGTAGTTTTGGAAGAGGATGTCCTGAAACTTTCCGAGTACGTAGGCATACCTATAGATGGGATATTTGGGTATGAGGTATTTAATAATTTTGTAGTGACGATAGACTTTATCAACCGCGAGTTGTTACTCATAAAACCCGAAAATTATAAGTACCGCCCAAGGCAAGGAGACAAATACCCAATTGTAATCGAAGATACAAAGCCCTACGCCGATGTCATTGCACTCGTGGAAGATGGACATGAGCTCCCTATTAGAGTGGTTATTGATACGGGAGCAGGTCATGCGCTATTAATTGACAAAAGTGCTGATAATCAGATTCAACTACCCGAAAAAGTAATTAGAGCGCAATTAGGGCGTGGTCTAAATGGAGTAATTAACGGTAATTTGGGGCGAATTGATAAAGTACGTTTTGGAAAGTATGAACTGGAGAATGTACTGGCTTCTTTCCCCGACAGTCTGGGTTTTGGAGTAAAATTTGCCGAACGAAACGAACGTCAAGGCAACATTGGTTGTGAATTATTACGGCGTTTCCGCGTAACATTTAATTATAACGAACGCTACATCATACTCAAACCCATCAAACGGCGTCTCAAAGAAACTTTTGAACACGATATGAGCGGTATGGAGTTACGTGCCGTAGGCAAAGACCTAAAAAAATACGTCATTGACCGAATTATTGAAGACTCCCCCGCTTGGTATGCTGGCTTAGAAGAAGGAGATGAGTTGCTTTTTATCAACAATAAATCTTCCGAAGACCTGATTATCAGCGAAATTTACAAACTTTTGCAAAAAGGCGAAGGAAAAGAGATTTCTCTACTGGTGCGTCGAAAAGGAAACATTCATTTTGCAAAATTTCAATTGAAGCGAATGATTTAATTGGGAAAAGAAATCTTACCCATCGAAACACTCGGTACACCTTCTCGATTGCCGAAATTAGTTAAATTACCACACAACGTTTCATTGGCCAAAATGGCAAATAACACAGCTTCTTTAGCATCTCCTGAAATACCAAGAGAATCAGTGGATTCGATGGGGTAGTCGGGTAGCAACTGGCGTAAGTTGTTTACCAACGCAGGATTGTGCATTCCGCCCCCACTCAAGTAGAGGCGATATGGTTCGTTTTTTTTACAAACTTTCAAAATCGCTTCTGCAATCGTCTCAGCCGAAAATCTTGTTAAAGTTGCCACCATATCTTCGGGAGCAAGAGAAGTAGAACCACTTCGTTGTTGGGCTAAACGAACATACTCCAAATTAAACAATTCGGGTCCCGTTGTCTTGGGAACAGGCCCCGAAAAGAAATTATCTTTTTTCAAACACCTCAACAGCTCCTCATGCACTTTTCCACTGAAGGCGATTTTCCCCCCTTCATCGTAAGGGAGATTGAAAAATTTTCGAGTAAAAGCATCTATGAGCGTATTTCCTGGACCTGTATCAGTAACAAATACCTCGTGCGAATTGAGATTACCAGGTAGATAGGTGAAATTAGCAATCCCACCCAAATTGAGCATCAAACGATTTTCATCTTTTTTAGAAAAAATAAAATAATCGCCATATACGGCTAAGGGAGCTCCTTCTCCCCCCGCGGCGCAGTGTTTTTGACGAAAGTCACTTACAGTAATAATACCCGTCGTCACGGCTAAATGATCGCCATCTCCGATTTGAAGCGTAGCATTCGGAAACTTAGTGAGTTTATGCAAAATCTTGGGAGCATGAAATACCGTTTGCCCATGACTGGCTATCACATCTATCTCAGCAGGAAGGATATTCCACTCATTCAGGCACTGCAAAACTAATCGTCCGTGCAGTTGGCCAATCCACGGGTTCAGCAAGCATAAGTACTGAAAATCAATTTCTTTCTTAGCAAAAACTCGACGAATTTCTTCCTTAACATCTTCACTAAAAGGAATGGATTCAAATTTGTCTAAGGTTACCTCCGTTTGTGAACCGCTACCCCTGAAGCTACATAAAGCTATATCCAAACCATCCATTGAAGTTCCCGACATGAGACCGATAATTCGCCGTGTTGGTTTTTGTGCGATTTCAAAAAGTTTTGTTAGGTTTGGATTCATTATAGTAAGTAGCTTAATTAGTACTTTTTGAAATTTTTCGCCCTTTACATATTTACTCGATAGAAACTACATACCCCCAATCGAACGCCCACTGAAAGGCTACGTCGGGGGTAAGATAAATACAAAAAGTCACAAAACTTTTTAAAAATGCCGATCTCCCGCTTCGCGACGACCAAGCATAACAGCCCCCACCATCGCGATGAGAAACAATACAGAAGCTAATTCAAACGGCAATAAATAATCATTGTAAAGCACATTACCAAGACTTTCGACCATTCCGACTTGAGAATTGAATTCATAAGGATTGTAGGTTCCAAATTGTGCTTTGCGGAGTACGCCTACCATAATTACCCCTAATGTACCGCCAACTATCGTAGCCGCTATTTTGACAAGATTCGTTTTAGATTCCTCGTCTTCTTGCCGTAAGTTCAAAAACATAATCACAAACAAAAACAAAACCATAATTGCCCCCGCATAAACGATGATATTGACGGCCGCCAAAAACTGGGCATTTAATAACACATAATGCCCTGATAGACAAAAAAATGTAGCAATTAGATACAGAACGCTATGTATCGGATTTTTGGCCAAAACCACCATCAAACCACACAAAATAGTAAGAAACGATAGGACGTAAAAAAAGCTCGTAGCTGGCGTCAGGTGAGAAAAAAAGTTAGAGAAATTCATGTTTAATACAGTTAACAGTTTGCAGTTAACAGTTAACAGTTTTTTACTGCCTACTGTAAACCGCCTACTCGTTTTACAATTGAATTCTGGGTTGAGCTTCGATTCCTTTTATATCTTGTTCGCGGGCTTCTTCTTTTGTCCACGCTTTACGCAAATAACGATTATTCATATTTTCTGCCAAAAGGTCTTTACCCCAAATGACTTGATCACGTTCGGTAAATACAGGTACGAATTCATCGTGACGAAGATAAATAGCTTGTTTAGGGCAGGCTTCTTCGCACAACCCACAGAAAATACAACGAAGCATGTTGATTTCGTAAACTGCCGCGTATTTTTCTTCACGATACAGATTTTCTTCTCCTTTTTGACGCTCTGCCGCCACCATCGAGATTGCCTCAGCAGGGCAAGCCACAGCGCATAATCCACTGGCCGTACAACGTTCACGGCCTTGTTCATCACGTTTCAATACGTGTCTGCCCCGAAAGACTGGGCCTAAGTTTGTCTTTACTTCTGGATATTGTATCGTCACTTTTTTCTGAAAAAAGTGCTTAATCGTAATTCCCAAACCAGTGGCGATTGCAGGCAGATATATTCGCTCCGCAAAAGTCATTTGTTTATTACTAACTTGTTTTGAACGATTCGTGAGTTGCATAGTTTTTGAAAAGCCCCCCGACCCCGATAGGGGGGATTTTAAATGAAACTCCCTCTGGGGTAGGGGCTTTTACTTTAAAAAAGCGGTAATCAATGGTTTCAAGAACAAAATAGCACCACCAGTAAGTACAATATTAATCATCGCTAAAGGAATTAATCCTTTCCAGCCAAGATTCATCAATTGGTCGTAACGGAAGCGCGGTAGCGTCCAGCGCACCCACATGTAAAAGAATACGAAAAACAACGATTTAGCAAAAAACACTATAGTACCAATAAGGGTAGCTACATTATGTCCAGCTATCTCTCCCATGGCACCTGTAAGCTGTGCTTGTACCCAATCCATACCAGGGTAATTGTATCCCCCAAAATACAAACTGGAAATCATGGCCGATGACACAAACATATTGATGTATTCGGCAAACAAATAAAAGCCCAATTTCATGGAGCTATATTCGGTGTGATACCCTCCAATCAACTCCGTTTCACATTCTGGCAAATCGAAAGGAGTACGATTACATTCGGCAAATGCACAGGTAATGAAAATAATAAATCCCAATGGCTGGTAAAAAATATTCCAATTACCGCCGTGCTGCTGTTCTACAATATGACGTATGGAAAGAGAGCCTGTCATCATCAAAATAGCAATAATGGCCAAACCCATTGAAATTTCATAGCTGATATTTTGCGAAGCGGCTCGGATTGCCCCCAACAACGAAAATTTATTGTTGGACGCCCAGCCTCCGACCATAATGCCATAAACGCCCAAAGAAACAACGCCAAATACGTACAAGACTCCAATATTAACATCAATGGCCTGTACAGCTACTTCCCATATTTTATCTGGAGCAGAAGCATATTTTATGCTGTCCCCAAAAGGAATAACGGCACTGGTCATCAAAGCGGTGAGCATAGAAAGGCACGGCCCCAAAATGAACAGCCATTTACTCGCTTGCGAAGGAATAAAATCTTCTTTGAAAAACATCTTCACCGCATCAGCAATGGGTTGTAGTAACCCAAATGGCCCCGCACGGTTAGGACCGATACGGTCTTGCATAAACGCCGCTACTTTGCGCTCTGCGTAGGTCGAATAGGTGGCAATCAGCAACGTGATGGCAAAAATCAGTAATATGATGATTGCCTTAATGACAAAAGCTACGTCAATTGAAATAGTCATAGTTTAAGTTAATTTTTCTCAGCTAATGAACGCTGATTGGCTTTCGCATTATTTTCTTTACTCAATTCCCGAATCGTATTGTTATCAGTAACAAACGGGCGAGAATCATCAATTTGCTTGTACTGAGCCGCAGCTACTTTTAAACCAAACTCTGGTTTTTTCGCATCTGACCGATACTTATTGGCCATGATGACCGAATGACGGGCAATCTTGGTTGGGCCTTCAATCGTCCAGTCACTTGTATTTTTACGCTCAAAACGGCAGGTATTACAGATAAACTCTTTTACTTCGCCCCACTCATTCTTGCGGGCAGTGACCCGGATTACTTCATCACCACGGTACCACAATGTCACTTTTCCGCTGCATTTTTCACAATTGCAATGCGCTTCTACGGGCTTGGTAAACCACACACGATTTTTGAAACGGTATGTTTTGTCGGTCAAGGCACCTACGGGACAAACGTCTATTACATTTCCTGAGAAATCATTATCAATGGCTTTCTCGATATAAGTGCTAATTTCGGCATGGTCGCCACGGTTCAGCACCCCGTGTACTCGTTTGTTCGTAATCTGATCGGCTGTAAACACACAACGGTAGCACAAAATACAGCGCGTCATGTGTAGTTGAACATAAGGGCCAATGTCGTGCTTTTCAAACGTACGACGTTCTTCTTCGTAGCGAGTTTTGACCCGACCGTGTTCAAACGCAAAATCTTGCAAATGACATTCTCCTGCTTGGTCGCACACGGGGCAATCGAGCGGATGATTGATTAACAAAAACTCTACGATACCTTTTCTTGTTTCCAAAACGGCCTCATTGGTCGTATTTTCAACCACCATGCCATCTTGTACAGTTGTAATGCAAGAAGGCACTAATTTAGGCATGGGACGCGGGTCTTTGGCCGAACCAGCCGTTACCTTCACCAAACAAGCACGGCATTTACCACCCGAGCCCTTGAGTGGCTCATAATAGCACATAGCTGGTGGGGCAAGGTGTCTTTTGGTGGAATCGGCCTCTGCTATTTTGCGAGCCGCCTGCATAATAGTAGTTCCTGGCGGCACTTCGATTTCAATACCGTCAAAAGTTATTTTAAACATCTGGGGGGCGGTATTCTCCATATTTTTTAAGGTTCGTAAGTCAAAATCAAACTTCTTTCTCTTATACTAACTCCATTTTACCACGGTACACAGCACCAGGTTTTGTTGCTTCCTGTGGATGTGTCACGTGCCACTCAAATTCGGGGCGGAAATGACGTATAGCTGAAGCCACAGGCCATGCGGCGGCATCTCCCAGTGGACAAATGGTATTCCCTTCTATTTTTTTTGCCACATCAACCAGCAAATCTATATCCCGCATATTGCCTTTTCCATGTTCGATACGCTCCAACACTTTGTCCATCCACCCCGTACCTTCGCGGCAGGGCGAGCATTGTCCGCAAGATTCGTGGTGATAAAAACGGGCAAAAGTCCAAGTATTGCGAACGATACAGGCAGTTTCATCCATCGCGATAAAGCCTCCCGAACCCAGCATTGTTCCAGTAGCAAACCCACCATCCGACAATGACTCGTAGGTCATCAAGCGCTTTTCGCCATTGGCAAGGTTAAGAATCAGGTTAGCGGGCAAAATAGGTACCGAAGAGCCTCCTGCCACCACCGCCTTTAGATGATGTCCAGGTCGGATACCACCACACCATTCATCAGCATAAATAAAATCTTCGACCGTAATACCGAGTGGTATTTCGTACACACCTGGTTTGTTGATATGTCCCGAAGCTGATATAAGTTTTGTTCCAGTACTACGTCCTACTCCTAAAGCAGCGTAAGCTTCGCCCCCATGATTGACAATCCAAGGGGTATTAGAAATAGACTCTACATTGTTTACCACCGTTGGCGACTGATAAAGTCCTTTAACGGCGGGGAAAGGCGGTTTGTTACGTGGGTTTCCCCGCTTTCCTTCCAATGACTCAAGTAAAGCTGTTTCTTCTCCACAAATATAGGCTCCACCTCCTGGTTGTACAACCAACTCTAAATCATAGCCCGAACCCAAAATATTTTTCCCCAAAAAACCTGCCGCTTTGGCCTCGGCAATAGCTTTTTCGAGTATTTGAATTACGTACATCAACTCACCACGAACATATATAAATGACTTATTAGCTCCCAGTGCAAAACTTGACACAATCATCCCCTCTATCAAAAGGTGGGGAATTTCACGCATCAAGTAGTGATCTTTGAATGTGCCTGGTTCCGATTCATCGGCATTGCAGACTAAATAGCGGGGTACTCCTTCGGGCTTTGCCAAAAAACTCCATTTCATCCCCATCGGGAAACCCGCCCCACCGCGTCCACGAACGCCTGATTTTTTGACTTCCTCAACGATTTCTTCGGGAGTCATTTTTTTCAATGCCTTTTCTACGGCCGTATAGCCCCCCATCTTACGATAGACTTCAAAGGTATTGATATTAGGAACATTGATATGTTCGGTCAGAATTTTAACTGCCATTGTATTTATTTCAAAAAATCGTTTAAATCATACCCTATTGAGTCACCGAAAGAAGGATTTTCGATAATTTCTCCGATGGCTCGCGTGTATTTCAACCAACGCTTGTTCTCATAATTATAAACAAAGCCTTCGTTTACCTCATAATCTTCTACCAGTTCTGCTACTTTTCTAAAATCTTTTCGCCAACCATCAGCAGCTATTTCAATGATTATTATATTTCGGTGCATGAGGTTATCATACAAAAGTACATCAGGTGTGGGACTTGTTACACTTGAATCAATCATCGTTTTAGGAAAAGGTTCATAAGGTATTTTTCCTGAAAGATATAAATTATCCAACCCAGTCGTTATTTTACGAATCATCCGCTGGTGTTCTTTCGGTGCATTCGTTCCCATTACTTGAACGTCCAACATAGCCGTAACTATTTTGACAATTCCTCGATGATTTCGTCCACTTTCGCATTTGTCAAATTCATGTAATATTTTTCACGAATCTGAAACACAGAGGCAACCGCAAGCGGCCAAACATTCTACTTCTTTCAGAGTAAATTTGCCATCAGGAGTAGTTTCACCTGTTTCTATCCCTAATTTGTGTTTTAAATATCCATATACATCTTCTCCTCCCATCAGACAGCACGGACCTGTACGACAATACTCTATCACGTGTTTACCCACGGGGTCGAGGTGAAACATTGTATAGAAAGAAGCAACTTCGTAAACTTCAATCGGTAAAATATTAAGTAAGCCAGCCACGTAATCCATTACTTCGGGACTTACCCAACCGTATTGTTCTTGGGCAAGGTGTAATAGTGGCAAAAGCGCTGATTTCTGTTTACCTTCGGGATAACGGGCAATGATTTCCTCGGCTTTGGCTAATCGCTCAGGGGTAAAAACTATGGGATTGGTTGTATCAGTCATTTTCAAAGTCAATTAAGCATCCAACTCTCCTGCAATCACGTTTAAGCTACTCATTGTAACAATAGCATCTGAAATGGTACTACCTACGCACATTTCAGGATAAGCTTGATAATAAATAAAGCAAGGACGGCGGAAGTGTAAACGATAAGGACTACGACCTCCATCGCTAATTAAATAAAAGCCTAATTCACCATTGCCTCCTTCTACTGTATGGTAAACTTCTCCCACGGGCGCATCTATCTCTCCCATCACAATCTTAAAATGATAAATGAGTGCCTCCATACTACGATACACTTCCTGCTTGGGTGGCAGGTAGTATTCGGGGGCATCTGCAAAATAAGGTCCTTCTGGTAGATTTTTAACCGCTTGCTCAATAATGCGCAGACTTTGCCACATCTCTTCGTTTCGTACCATGAATCGGTCGTAGGTATCTCCGTGTTGTCCGACTGGGATTTCAAAATCAAAATCTTCATAAGACGAATAAGGACTCATTACACGAACATCGTAATCAACGCCAGCAGCACGTAAGTTGGGTCCCGTGAAACCATAACTCATCGCGCGTTCTGCACTGATTCCACCCACGCCAATCGTACGATCCATAAAAATACGGTTACGATTGAACAACCGCTCAAACTCTTTGAGTACAGGAGGAAAAGTTTTCAGGAATTCATTGATTTTACGAATGGCTTCTTTTGTCAAATCACGTTCCATTCCACCCACACGTCCCATATTAGTTGTAAGACGGGCGCCGCACATTTCCTCGTAGATTTCATAAATCTCCTCTCGCTTTTCATATACATATAAAAAGCCCGTAAATGCTCCCGTATCTACGCCCAAAATTCCGTTACATACAATATGGTCGGCTATACGCGCCAATTCCATCATAATTACCCGAATATATTGCGCTCTTTTAGGCACCTCAATACTCAAGAGTTTTTCGACCGTCATGTGCCAACCCATGTTGTTGATGGGAGACGAACAATAATTCATTCGGTCGGTAAGAGTGGTAATTTGGTAGAACGGACGGCGTTCGGCTATTTTTTCAAAAGCTCGGTGAATATACCCTACGGTTTGTTCTCCAGCTACGATTTTTTCCCCATCCATCGTCAACACATTCTGGAAAATTCCGTGCGTCGCGGGGTGAGTAGGTCCAAGGTTGAGGGTAGTCAATTCGTTGACGTACTGTACTTGTTCGTCTTTGACAAGATTACCATTATTTTTTTTGGCAATTGTGGCTTCGGTCATTTCTTGTTTTCCTTAATGATTATCTTCCAAAAAGAGCATCAATCTTATCTTCACGGGTAGCGTCTTCGAGCGGATATTGCTTACGCATGGGATGATAATCCATTTCTTCCATGTTTAAGATACGCTTCAAGTTGGGATGCCCGTCAAAGATAATTCCAAAAAAGTCAAATGTTTCTCTCTCCATCCAATTGGCACTGGCGTAAATATCAGAGGCAGTAGGGATGTGCAAATCAGCTTCTGACAAAAATACTTTAATCCGCGCACGAAAATTTTGAATAAAACTATGAACGTGATATACAACACAAAACTCTCGTCCTACATTGTCAGGATAATGAACGCCAGTAATATCGGTTAAAAAACCAATTTTAAACTCTGGGTGGTCTTTGAGGTATTCCAGCATAGGAATGATTTGCTCTCGTGTAGTACTGAGGGTGAGCATTCCGAAAGGTTCTTCAAAATCAAATACATCATCCCCAAATTTCCTAACGATTTCTTCGGCTACGGCTTGGTTGGTAAGCATAAGTCTCAATTTAAAATATAGACTATTACTGAATATTATAAGATGCCAACAGTGCCTGATATTCAGCACCATTACGGCGACGAAGCGACTCATTATGGGTCAATTCCCGCACTTGCATAATACCTTCTAAAATTTGCTCGGGACGTGGAGGGCAGCCTGGCACATACACATCCACAGGAATAACGCGGTCAATACCCTGTAATACACTGTATGTATCAAAAATACCGCCACTCGACGCGCAGGCGCCGATAGCCACTACCCAACGAGGCTCCGCCATTTGCAAATAGACTTGTTTTAAGACAGGAGCCATTTTCTTGGCAATGGTCCCTGCCACCAGTAGCATATCAGCTTGACGTGGTGAAAAACTGGGCCGTTCTGAACCAAAACGGGCCAAATCATAACGGGAGGCCATCGTGGACATAAACTCAATACCACAGCACGAGGTAGCAAATGGTAATGGCCACAACGAGTGGCTGCGTGCCAGCCCTACGACTTTATCGAATGAAGTAGCAAAGAAACCCGAACCCTCATAGCCCTCTGGTGCTTCTACTATTTTTATATCAGTTGCCATAATTTACGGTTAATCGTTATTATTTATCGCCAAGGCGATTGTATTTCACTCAATACCAATATTTAATGGATACAGCCAACTATTTTTCCCACTCCAAAACACCTTTACGGATGATATAGTAAAAGCCAGCCAACAATAATGCCAGTGAATAAAAACTATCTTCCACAAAGCCTGAAGACCAATTTTTGAAAATTGACAGCCCAAGGGTACATAAAAATGACCTCCACATCAAACAGCACAAAAAGAATCGCAACTAAAAAGTACTTAATAGAGATTGGAGTACGGGCATCCCCTTTAGCTTCAATCCCACATTCGAAGGGTTCATCTTTTAAGGTACTGTTTCTTTTGGGGCCAATAGAGTGAGTTACAAACATAGTAACTACGATAAAACCCAATGCCAAACCAAGTTGAATTAAAATGGGCAGATAATCCGAAGGTAAATAATTCATTACAGTCGCAGGTTGGTTGATGCAAGTTTGCTAAATATCCAAAATTACTAATGTCACCTTATGAAACCAAATGTTTGGCTTTAGGTTTTGAAATGACGGCGTAAAATTAATAAGAAAGGCTTCTGTAATACACAGAAGCCTTGAAAATATCAATAATCTACAATAATTCGTTTAGATTCGTTAAAAGTCGAAGAGGCTAATTTCAGAATATATACCCCCTCGGGAAGATGCGCCAAATCTATTACTTTACGAATATTTAATGTATCAAATTTCTCACGATACACCACTTGTCCCGTTAAACTACTTATTGTGATTTGTACATTCGTCAAGTCTTTTAATGTTTCAATCGCTATTTTTCCTGAACGATTCGGGTTAGGATAGACGATTAGGCCTTCTTCTTTTTCACCTGGGCGGTACGTCACTACGTCTGAATAAGGAGAAACACAGGTTCGTGAGCTTCCCCCTGAAGTGGCAACAAAAGTAACTTTTGAACGAGCACTAAAAGCACCTATCTCTGTGACTTTAATAGCAGATTCGGTAAAAGGTAAAACACGCCCTCCTTGTTGCCAATCCCAAGTAATCTTAGACACTTTACTGTCAGTAAAATTGTAAATGGTAGAATCGGGAGTTGCTTGTACACTATACGGACCAGACTGAAAAACCGTAGGCGGTTTTATACTTAATGTTTTGACCGTTACGGGTACCGATGTACTTGAAGCACAGCCATAAATATTAGTAAGGCTGGCAGTGTATGGGCCTGAATTCTTGACTGAAATTGTTCTTCCTGTTGACCCATTACTCCAAGTGACTGTATTGATTGGAGAAACGTTAACGGTAAGAAGTAGAGAAGAATCCGCACAAATAACTTGTTCTCCACTGGGAGTAATAACGGGTACGGGAGGCTCTACGGATTCGTTTAGGACCATTGGCGGCGTAAGATAGGTATTGCCTGCATTGTCTTTCATGGTTGCTTGATAAGTTCCTGCCCCTTTGATGGTAATTATCTGAGTTGTCTCTCCATTATTCCACCGATAAGAAGCAAAGCCATTGGGAGCTTTTGCGTTAAAACTAACAGCGGGGGTATTGCAAGTAATAGTTAATGGCAAAACAGCACGCGCCATTACTGGAACCACAGTCGCAAAAAAGCCTGGAGGTAGGGCATTGTCCCAAGCACGAGCCACGTCTATCAAACCTTGCCCCTGAAAGTGTACATAATCATCTTCGCCATTAACTGGATTCAAAGCGGGTCTGGGTACTTGAATATTATCGGTAAAAGGCCCCCCATAACATTTGTTAAAAGGAATATTAACAACAGCCGTCTGTGCATCAATTACTGCCTGCGAAACATACGATATTTTGTTAATAGCATACCGAGAGGTGCGCGACAAAACCCAAGGCAAAGATGAAAGTACTTCCCCCTGTTCAATACGAGCTACGTTTACTAATCCTTGAAGCGAATTTTGATAAATGTCTTTAGTAACTCCAGCGGCAGCATCATTTTCTCCTTGCTGCCACAAAACCGCTCTCAACCCTAAAATCGAACCATAGTATTGTAAAGCTACCTTTAAGTTAGCATAAGGCATTCCTGCAGGAAGGGGTTGGTTCAAACGATTCAAAACTGGCTTACCATTGGCAGCATCTAACCAATTTTGTGTCGAAGTATCAATCCAGCCTGCATTCATAAATAAGACTGGAACGTTCAATTTTTTTACTAACAAATCGCCCAAAGCCCCCCAACACCAAGCACTTCGACCACGTGGGCCAATCATCATTTCGGCGGTAAGTTGCGCAAAAGATAAGGTAGGATTATTGGTATTATTTGAATTCTGGTTATCCCACGTTACAGCATTGACTCGGTCGTCGGCTGCCGCAGGTGCTCCAAAACCAAAAAAACCTTGGGCATTTGATTGCCCAGCAATGAGGAATACTTCCCCCACTCCCACTCTACCAATGGCATCTCTTCCTATCTGAACTCCTCCCTGAAATGCCCTGACTTCAAGCGTGTACCACCCTCCTCGCCCCGTCAATGTCCCTAAAAATGATCCCCCCTGAGGGCTATTTTGTATCAAAGTCCAATCTACCGCTTGGCCTTGTCCTGATAATACAGGTACTAAGCGTGCTTCAATACGATCAACAGGTTGAGTGTAATAGCCTCCGACAGAGATAGTAGCTTGATTGGCATTATTACGTTGAAAGATGGCTCTTTCGACAGGAAATGTAATTTTGATTTGAGCCACTAACGTACCTACTGACAGCATCATTACCAATATCACATTCAGGCAGTGCCAACAGGCCGTTGTTTTTTGCTTCATAATCATGTCCAACTTTTTCGTTTTTTGATAATTTCGAGCCGCAAATTTAAAATTATAACGATACTTTTCACATAGGACTTTAAAGATATTATGGTTTAAACGCGTGATTCACTAAATTTGCGTCCTCATTTTATTTGTATTTGTTATGTTTGAAAGCTTACAAGATAAATTAAACAAAGCCATTCGAACCCTCAAAGGGAAAGATAGAATTACTGATATTAACGTAGCTGCTACTACTAAGGAGGTTCGTCGTGCCTTGGTTGACGCTGACGTTAATTTTAAAGTCGCCAAGGATATTACTGACCGAATCAAGGATAAAGCCCTCGACCAAAAAATTCTTATTGCTGTTGAGCCTGGACAAATGTTCGTAAAAATTGTCCACGAAGAGTTAACAGCATTGATGGGTGGGCAAGCCGAAGGTATCAATATTAAAGGTGATCCTGCCGTTATTTTGATTGCAGGTTTACAAGGCTCGGGTAAGACTACCTTCTCTGGAAAGTTAGCTAATATGCTCAAACGCCAAGGGCGTCAGGTGCTATTAGCAGCTTGCGATATCTATCGTCCTGCTGCCATTGACCAGTTGAAAGTTCTTGGCGAACAGATTGGGGTGGAAGTTTATGCTGAGCCAGAAAACAAAAATGCCGTAGAAATCGCCCAAAATGCGATTGCACACGCTAAAAAATCGGGAAAGAAAATCGTGATTGTGGACACGGCAGGCCGATTGGCCGTGGACGAAGTCATGATGCGCGAAGTTGAAAATATTAAGTCGTCGGTAAAACCCACCGAAATCTTGTTTGTGGTGGACTCTATGACGGGGCAAGACGCTGTCAATACCGCAAAAACCTTCAATGAACGACTCAATTTTGACGGAGTAGTTCTCACGAAATTGGACGGTGATGCCCGAGGTGGTGCAGCCCTTTCCATTCGTCAGATAGTAGATAAACCCATTAAGTTTATCTCAACAGGGGAGAAAATGGAAGCACTCGACAGCTTCTACCCCGATCGTATGGCCAGCCGGATTTTAGGAATGGGCGACGTGTTATCGCTGGTAGAACGTGCCCAACAAGCTTTCGACGAAGACGAAGCCAAGCGCATCAATGCCAAAATGCGTGCCAATAAATTTGACTTCAACGACTTCTTAGGGCAGCTGCAACAAATCAAAAAAATGGGGAATGTCAAGGATCTTCTCGGCATGATTCCAGGAATGGGTTCTGCCATGAAAGATTTAGACATAGATAATGATTCGTTCAAACCTATTGAAGCCATCATTCATTCGATGACACCCAAGGAAAGAGAAAATCCCGATGTCATTGACGGAAGCCGTAAAAAGCGCATCGCCTCGGGAAGTGGCACGTCGCTCCAACAAGTCAACAATCTTTTGAAGCAATTTGACGAAATGCGCAAAATGATGAAGAAAATGAACGCGATGGAAAAAATGGGTAAATTAAAAATGCGTTAATATGCTATTGCTTATGATAGATGAAAACATAAAAAAAATCCCCGCTCGAAAAATGCTCCGAACGGGGCTTTTTTTAGGGTTGTTTATTGTTTTTACAAAAACACAGGCCCAATCGGTAGGCTATTATCCCTGGAATGGGTTAATCTCTGTAAGTACCAATCCTTACAAACCTGTCTGGTGTGATTTTCGACTCCAAACCAACACCCTTTTTGGTAGTTTAAGTACCGAAATATTACCGCTCTTTAACTTGAAACAAACACAAAATGTCCAGTTTTATTTAGGGGGAGGAATTCGGTTCAATTTCATCGGTGTTTTAGCCAATCAAACCAAAAATATTGTAGAAGGTTATTCATTGAATGTAGGCACGCGTGTTGCCCCCTTCAAATCCGTACCCAATGTTAGGATAGCTTTGGAGTTGACTCCTTATGTAGAACGCAAGTTTGACTCTGGCATCTTGAAGAGCAATTTTGGGGTTGTCTATATTTTTGGGAAAAAGAAATAGATAATATTAATAGATTTATGAGTTTAGTTTAACTCGCACACTTACATGGCAGAAATAGCATTTTATGGCTTTTCAGCATTGGCAATAGGAGCTGCATTGACGATACTGTTTACCCGTAACGTCATGTATGCTGCCTTATGTTTGTTTTTAGCATTATTGGGCGTAGCCGCATTATACGTATTGGCAGGTGCTGATTTTTTAGCTATTACACAACTATTAATTTACGTAGGTGGGGTGCTTGTTTTGCTCATTTTCGGGGTCATGCTTACGCACCGCCCCGACCGAGAGGGGAGTCAAAAAGCCAATCAGGTCATTACGATGCACCAAAACCGTTTTTGGGGAACAGCCATAGCTCTTTCTATCTTTGGTTCATTGTTTTGGCTCATATTCCGTACCAACTTCCTTATTATTCAATCACCCGTACTTTCACATACTCCTTTACATCGTTCTACCTTACGGCAATTTGGCATACATTTAATGACTTCTCATGTCTGGGCTTTCGAAGTAGCAGGAATCATGCTATTAGTCGCTTTGGTAGGGGCTACTTATCTGGCTACTCAGAAAAACAACGATTGAGCAATATCAACAAATCCATCAATAGCTTCGTGATAAAACCACCTTTTCTTCAAGCAGGCGACCGCGTAGGCGTTTTGGCCATGGCCAGTCAAGTATCTTATCCCTCTTTAGAAGAAGGACTGCGAATACTCCGAGAAGATTGGCAGCTTGAAGTCATTGAAGGAACAACTCTCCACACACGATACCACCAATTTGCGGGAACTGACGAAGAACGTCAAAAAGACTTGCAACAAATGCTCGATGATGCTACCCTCAAGGCCATATTTTCGGCAAGAGGGGGTTATGGAAGCTCAAAAATCATTGATGGGCTTAATTTTCGCAAATTTCGTAAATATCCCAAATGGATTGTAGGTTTTAGTGACATCACAGCAGTGCATTGTCACTTACAACGCATGGGCTTTGAAAGTTTGCACGCTACTATGCCCAAGTTATTCGGAAATGAAGGCACTGAAAACGCCCTAAGTACCCTAAAAAAAGCACTTTTTGGGGAAAGTCTGTCGTATGAAATCCCTGCTCATCCTTCCAATCGTCTCGGAACTGCCCAAGGAATCGTGGTCGGTGGAAATCTTTGTTTGTTGGCCCATCTGATAGGCTCTCGGTCAGACTTGGATACCCGAAATAAAATCCTGTTTATCGAAGATGTCGAAGAGTATTACTACAATCTCGACCGCATGATGGTTCAGCTCAAACGCGCAGGAAAATTAGACCAATTGGCTGGCCTTATCGTGGGACAATTTACCGACCTTAAAGACAATGAAACTTCCCCTTTTGGCAAAAACCATTACGAAATCCTCACTGAACACACTGCCGAGTACGAATACCCCGTATGTTATAATTTTCCAGTAGGCCACACAACCGACAATCGGGCGATGATTGTTGGAAGAGAGGCACTTCTACAAGTCCATCCCGAAAATACGCAGCTTCATTTTACGCGCTAAAAGCATTTTTCTGTATCTTGCCTTCCTAACGCTTTCGCGTAGAATAAGTTATAGCCTAAACTTTTCTGACGCCTTGTACAGATTTTTCATCCTTTTATTGGTTTTCAACGCCAGCGGTTCTTTATATGCACAAGATTACCGTGCGGAGCATATCGGGGTAGAGAAAGGACTATCACAAGGCTCCCCGTATCATATCTTAAAAGATTCTCGGGGATTCATGTGGTTTGGCACCCAAGATGGCGTCAATCGTTATGATGGACACACTTTTAGGGTGTATAAGCCCGACCTCCACAACCCTTATGCCCTACACGGAGTAAACATTGCGGGTTTGGTAGAAGACCGAAAAGGAAATATTTGGCTCGGAACCGAAGAGGGACTTAACTGTTATGAACGCACCTCCGAACGGTTCAAATTGGTGGTTGATAAGAGTCAAATGGGCATCAAAAAGCGCACTGCTCCTTTTTACGCTGACCGACAAGAACTTTGGTACATTCGCGAAGGGGATGGCATTTTTGCTTATGAATTCAAATCAGGAAAGCACCGAATGGTAGCCCCCAAAGTATTCATTACCCAAGATTTTGATTATATAGACTGGACCACAAGAACTCCCGCTGGAGATGTCTGGATGTTGGGCAATAAAGGGGTAGTTAGATATAACATTCACGAAAAGAAGTATCATTACTACTTTAGCAACTCACCCAAAAATGAGTTGGGTATGCCGCTCAATATCATCTGTTTGTACGTGGATGCTAAAAATATTGTGTGGTTGGGCTCGCTAAAAGGAGTCGTAAGACTTGACCATACGTGTGGAGAATTTCAGTTCTTTGAAAAGACTGCCGATGGCAGAAGTATCGGTGCTGTGTATAGTCTTGCCGAGGGTCTTAACAGTAAACTTTGGGTAGGGACACAACGCAATGGTTTCTGGAACCTTAATACCACCAAACGAATCTTACAACCCATCTATCTACCTTTGGTTACCCCTCGAAGCTTAGACAACTATGAAATTACCCGCATTTATATTGACAATCGAGGAATCATCTGGGCCAACGTAGATCCCGACGGTCTCTTAAAAATCATTCCCAATGCGTCTGTGCTTCGCAAAATTATTGATAGTCCAGATTTACCCCCGCATCGAAGATTAGATAATTTCTCGGTACGATGTTTTGCTCAAGCACCCGATGGTAATGTATGGGTAGGAACGGAAGGAAGCCTCGCCGTTTTTAACCCCAAAAATTACTCCATTGTAAAACGTTACCTTAGCCAAGCTACTGTGTCCAATTTACCTTCCGTCAATTTTGTAAAATCATTGCTTCGAGATAGCCACGGCCAAATGTGGCTGGGGACTTATGGTGGTTTGATGCGATTTGATGCAAAAAAACAAACCTTTAAATTATTTCAATTTGATAAAAACCCCTCACGGAACAACTACACCAGAAATATTACCGAACTACCCAACGGTTTTTTCCTTCTTGGAACTCCCATCGGGCCTTGGATTTTCAATCCACAAACCGAAAATTTTGAACAAGCTCCCATCTTAAAAAATCGAAACATTTTTGCTGCTTACCAAGCAAAAGATAGTACCATTTGGCTGGCCGCTTACTTTGAAGGATTATACGGTTTTCGTTACCAAAACAAAACATGGAAACAGGTATATTCTGGAATGAATCACTTCAATATCAATGTAATACGTGAAGACACTGTTAGTAAGAAATTATGGATTGGAACCGAAAAAGGGTTAATAGAGCTCGACCCTAAGAACCGAAATTACTATTTTTACAATGACCGACACGGGCTTCGCAATTCCTACATTTATGGCATAGTCATTGACAAAAATCGTGACTTGTGGTTGAGCACCAATCACGGCATTTCACAATTTAATCAAAAGACGCGTCAGTGCCGCAATCTTGACTTAGCCGACGGAATCCAAGGATACGAATACAATGGCAACGCCTTCCTGATGACCGCCGAAGGGGAAATCTTTTTTGGAGGCGTAAAAGGTTTCAATAGCTTTTTTCCAGAACGACTACGTCGGCTTTCATTCAAACCCAGTGTCCATTTCTATAATTTTAAGGTGAACGAAGCCCCCTATCCCACTGCGAAACAAATTAATGAGATGGACGTTATTTCTCTACCTTACTCCGATAATACCTTTTCTTTGGAATTTGCCGCCATTGATTTTTACAGCAACGGGCGTAATGAATACCGTTACAAATTGGAAGAACAAGACAATAAATGGGTAAATAGTGGTGATAAAAACTACGTGCGTTACGCCAATTTAGCCCCTGGAAAATATACCTTCCGAGTAATAGCCTCCAACCGCGACGGAGTTTGGAGCGACAATGAAAAGAAATTGTTTATCCGTATTCACCCACCCTTTTGGCAAACTTGGTGGTTTTATTTTGTATGTACGGGGTTATTTGGCTACGTAGCCTTTATGACGGGGAAAAATAGGCTTACACGACTCAAACAAAAAGAACAAGAACGGCTTAAAATCGCTCTTGAA
>JBGAUP010000459.1:0-2641 GCA_044228585.1 Runella sp.
ACCATTAAGAGCCACAAAAACAGGCTCATTGCCAAGTTAAATCTCCAAGGCAAGGTAGCATTTCAAAAATATGTGCTAAAAATGGCTAAAACTCAACCTTAGGGTGGAGAAATATCAACCCTAAGGTTGAAGAACCGTAAAAATCTTTTGTGGAGATTTGCCCTTGACTATTGCGCATAGTTCAAAAAAAGAAAGCCCCGCGTCAGTTTGGCCACCGTGCGGAGCTTTCCGTAGCAGTTTAAACAATTATTTAATCATTTAAACCAGTACAAAAGTATGAAAAAAATCGTTCTATCAACGATGGGTGCGTTCTTTTTGACCGCCGTAATGTTTAGCTGTAATCAACCAAAAGAAACGGAAGTTTCACCGACCACCACAAAAGCGGGTGAAGAACCAATGAGTGTCATTGACCAAATGGAAAAAGAAGAGGGTGTAAAGTTTTTTAAACGGGACGTGACCTTAATCGATGAAAGTGGTAAAAATAAAGTAGTGATGAGGTTTGCAACATTGAAATTAGATGCCTTAAATGCATACATAGCGTCTCATCATTATGAAATTATACCAAGGTATAGGCTTAAATCAAAAAACACAAATTCAGAAAGCACTAACCCTTCTAATGAAAAGAAAAATAGGGAATCTCCAAATGTAGAAAGAGAGAGGATTGTCACAGAGGTCATATCCACACAACTTGAAAAAGAAGTTGTTAGTTATGCAGTTAAGGTTACAACAAGAAGCATTAAGAATGCAAAAACTCTATATAACTATGCTTTCAGCGAAACGCATACTACGCCTGCTAATTGGCCCGAGGAATTAATAATTACCGTTCATGGTAAATCCAATTGTGCTGAGTCCCATGTTCTTTATGGAATCGATTACAAAAATACTTGGTCCTCATCTTGGTACTCTTTAGATGGTAAAGCCTGGGATAACTATTTTGTTAATGCAAATTATGACGAGTATAATTGGTTACCATGTGACCACCCGCTAAGGTATCGTGTACGCACTCATAATGTTGATGGGCCATATAGGGTACGATTTAACATTCAACATGACGCCAATTATGATTATGAATGGGTAAATCCGTAGGAATCGTTTAATTTATCACCCCTTAGTATAAGTAAGGGGTGATATTAACTTAAGACGTATGAAATCAATAGTCACCGCATTATGGGTTACAGGGTTTGTAATTTTCTTTCAATCTTGCTTGAGCAAGGAAGAAAAAATTATTCAAACAGAGCTGGACAAGATTGAGGGCCAATGGAAAATAAGTTCTTTTATTGTAGAAGGCCAAAACATCAATGAATGGAAAAATTTATTGAAGACAGGCGAGGTATTATTTAAAAGTTGCCGTGCCAAAAATGTTAAGAATGAAAAAAGTTATTGCGATGGTGATTTAGAAATAAATAGCGAAATCTATAAAATTAGCTATAGATTCGATACTAATTTTATTATTAGTATACGTGCGCTCAGTAAAGACGGTTCTGGCATCATTAAAATGACAGAGGAAGAAGCGCGAGTCACGACACTATTAAGCGGCAATTGGGAAATAACCGTAAGCGATAATACACTTATGGCAAAACAACTTAAAAATAATGCTTTCACAAGTGCTTTAGTGTCTTTTACGGCTACGCGTAAATAAGAAGTACCTCATTTCAGCTATGAAACAATGTTGGTTATTGATTTTATTGAGTTCTGTTTTACAGGCTCAAACCATTAGCCTGAGTGGCTACGTGCGAGAAAAAGGCAGCCAAGAAAATCTTGTAGGAGTTACTGTTGGAGTGGTGGGCAATACAAATGGTACTGTAACCAATGCTTACGGATTTTATTCGATTCGCCTTCCTGCCAATCAGACAGTCAGTGTTCGTTTTTCAGCGTTAGGCTACGCTACCGAAGAAAAAACGTTTACGCTTTCGCAATCTCTTCAACAGGATATACTGCTATCACCCAAGGCGCAAGAGTTGGAGGAAGTTACCGTTAGTGGTCAAAAAGACGCCAACCAAACACCACAGATGAGTTTGATACGGTTGCCAGTATCGCAAATCAAGCAAATTCCCACGCTTCTGGGAGAGAAAGATATCATTAAAGCTTTACAACTTTTGCCCGGCGTACAGAAAGGCACGGAAGGCAGTACTGCTTTATACGTGCGGGGTGGTGGCCCTGACCAAAACCTCATTTTGCTGGACGAAGCCCAAGTCTATAACGCCAATCATTTGTTTGGTTTTTTCTCCGTATTCAACGGGGACGCTATCAAAAACGTAGATTTCTGGAAAGGTGGCTTTCCCGCTCGCTACGGAGGGCGCTTGTCGTCGGTCATTGATTTACAGATGAAAGAAGGGAGCAAAGACCACTTGCGAGGCGAAGGGGGAATTGGGCTGCTCTCCAGCCGCTTAACCCTTGACGGCCCCTTGAAAAAAGGGAAATCTTCGTTTCTGGTTTCGGGAAGGCGTACTTACCTTGATTTGCTTACGATGCCGTTGATGTCAAAAGAACTGAAAACTGGCTACAATTTCTATGATTTGAACGCCAAGCTCAATTTTGATTTGGGCGCAAAAGACAAACTGTACATAAGCGGCTATTTTGGCAATGATGCTCTACGCATCAAAGAGCAAGTAGAACGCACTTCTTCCACCATCCATACCAA
>JBGAUP010000460.1:0-2662 GCA_044228585.1 Runella sp.
CAGGTCAGATGTACCATCAAACCACAAAATATGTTCAAAACGTTATTTTCGTTTCTCCTGAACATACTTGGCAACCGTTCCGATAGGCGCAATCCATACGCCATTAGCGGGATTTTTGGCATATTCGCAGAGTTTTCTTAGCATCTCCACACGCGCTGTTTGATTGCCAGATGCTCCTATTTCGTGTCCAGCCAATACCACCCAAGCGCCTGTTTTCTTGGCATTTTCGATCATAGGCAGTATTTGCTCAAAATCTTTTCCGTCCATTTCCATGCCCGTCAGTTGCGCCATGTCGCAAAAAAGAGGGTCGTTGGGTCCTTCGTCGAGCCAACCACGCCCCACCGAAAACAATTCGGCCACCACTGGAATATAGCTACGCGTATTCACACCTCGTCCTACAAAAGTCTGCCCGCACGGATAGGCAAAAACTTGGGGCGTGATGCCCAATTGTTCCTCCAAGGCTTTGTTGGTTCGCACCAATTCAGCTTTCATCTTGTCGAGGGTATATTCTTCTAAGGCATTGGGTCTGGCCCACGCAAAATTGCCGCTACAAGGATGCTTCTCGGTATGGTTTCCGATTTCGTGACCGTTGGCTATGGCCTGTTTCCAAGCATCAAGCCGCTTACTAACCGCCGAAGTCAACACAAAAAAAGTAGCTTTGACGCCGTATTCGTCAAACAGTTTGGTACCCACATCCACCTGACTCAGGCGAGCATCGTCAAAACTCAGACTGACAGCCACCGTCTTACCCTCTGGCCAAAACGAGGTTGACGCGTTTGTTTGGCTTTGTACTTGGCCAATAGATAATAGCATGAATGCCACCACAAACATTGCGATAGTCTTTTTCATGAAAGGAAAGAGGGGGTTAGGAATTGATTGTCTTTTGGATAAAAAAGCAAAAGATAGAAGAAGCTACTTTACCAAGAATCAAAAATACGCTGCATACATTCCAACGATTCCTTCCCCCATACCGAACGCTTACTCGCCTACATATTCCGACGATACTGCCCTCCGACTTGGTACAATGCCGCCGAAATCTGCCCGAGGGTACATACTTTGGCCGTTTCCATGAGACATTCAAACAAATTGCCGTTTTGAAGGGCTACTTGTTGCAGATGCGCCAGCGCTTGTTTCGCCGCTGTCGCATTTCGTTCTTGAAATGCCTTGCGCGAAGCTACCGCGTACTGTTTTTCTTCATCGCTTGAACGAATTACTTCCAGCGGCAAAATCGTAGGTGAGCCTTTTTCATCCAAAAACGTATTGACCCCAATAATCGGCAAAGCCCCTGTGTGTTTCTGCATTTCGTAGTACATAGATTCTTCTTGAATTTTGCTGCGCTGGTACATCCGCTCCATGGCACCCAATACGCCACCGCGTTCGTTGATGCTCAAAAACTCCTGATAAACCGCCTCTTCCACCAAATCGGTCAGCTCTTCTACGATAAACGCCCCTTGTAGTGGGTTTTCGTTTTTGGTTAAACCAAACTCTCGGTTGATGATTAGCTGAATCGCCATGGCCCTACGCACACTCTCCTCGGTAGGAGTAGTGATGGCCTCGTCGTAGGCGTTGGTGTGTAGTGAGTTGCAGTTGTCATAAATCGCCAACAATGCTTGCAAAGTCGTTCGGATGTCGTTGAAAGCAATCTCTTGCGCGTGTAGGCTCCGCCCTGAAGTTTGGATGTGGTATTTGAGTTTTTGACTGCGTTCGTTGCCTTTGTACTTATATTTCATGGCTTTGGCCCAAATCCGACGCGCTACCCGCCCCAAAACGGTATATTCAGGATCCATACCGTTGGAAAAGAAAAACGAAAGGTTGGGCGCAAAATCATCAATGTGCATTCCTCGGCTGAGGTAATATTCCACAAACGTAAAACCGTTGGACAGTGTAAATGCCAACTGCGAAATAGGATTGGCGCCCGCCTCAGCAATGTGAAGCTTCGAAATGGAGACTAATTAAAAGTTACGTACCTGATTGTCAATAAAATACTGCTGAATATCGCCCATGAGTTTGAGGGCAAATTCTGTACTAAAAATGCAGGTATTTTGGGCTTGGTCTTCTTTCAAAATATCGGCCTGCACCGTTCCACGAACCTGCCGAAGCGTATCAGCCTTGATTTTTTGATAGACCTCCACGGGAAGTACTTGGTCGCCCGTAGTGCCGAGGAGTTGTAAGCCAAGGCCGTTGTGGCCTTCGGGCACCTCACCCCTGTATCCCCTCTCCTCTAAGAGAGGGGAGCTATTAATTACAGGGTAGATACTTCTTCCGTCGGGAGAAGTATCTACTTCCCTCCCTACAGGGGAGGGACCGAGGGTGGGGTTCTGCAAATATTTCTCACACTGCTGGTCAATAGCCGCGTTGAGGAAAAAAGCCAAAATAATGGGCGCAGGGCCGTTGATAGTCATCGAAACCGAGGTATTGGGGTCGCAGAGGTCAAAGCCGCTGTAAAGTTTTTTGGCATCGTCGAGGGTACAGACACTTACGCCTGAGTTGCCCACTTTGCCGTAAATATCGGGTCGCAAATCAGGGTCTTCGCCGTAGAGCGTCACCGAGTCGAAAGCCGTTGAGAGACGTTTGGCCGGCATGTCTTTCGATACGTAGTGAAAACGGCGGTTGGTACGCTCGGGTCCTCCCTCTCCCGCAAACATCCGCGTGGGGTCTTCAC
>JBGAUP010000069.1:0-22333 GCA_044228585.1 Runella sp.
CACATCGGGCTTCCCGTAACTGATTTGGCCAAGTCGGAAAAGTTTTACGAAAGCTTGGGTTTCGAGAATGTGATGGCCTCATCCTTCCAGCACAACGGCGGAGAAGGAAAAGTGGCTATGATGCGTAGCGGAGACATCATCGTAGAGATTTATCAAATGCCCGACAACGAACTGTCTGAAATCAGACAGCGAAAAGATGGTCACATAGACCACATTGCTTTTGACGTCGCCGATATAGATTTAGCTTTTGAGACGCTCAAACAAGCCAATTTTAATATTATCGAAGAAGCTCCCGTTTTTCTTCCGTTTTGGAAAAATGGCTGTAAATACTTCAATATCATTGGCCCTGATGGCGAACGCTTGGAGTTTAATCAGATACTGAGTTGAACGAAATGATATTTATTTAACCCACCTAAAACTGATAGGTTAGCATGATAAGTAATAGTAGCCATCGTTATGATGGTTACTATTTTTATTTCAGGGGCAGAATGAGTAAAAACCCATTGAAAACCAGTTTTTATTCAAATAAACCTGCATTAATACATGAACTGGATTCAATCAAAAACGGGCTTTTTAATTGTTCTAATGGCTGTTGGTGGAGGGACGCAAGCCCAATCAACCAGCGGTTGGGAAACTGTCCAGTCGGCCAATAGCTGCACGGCACGCCATGAAAATGCCTTTACCAAAGTTAGGGATAAGATGTATTTAATTGGCGGACGTGGTACACGTCCTGTGGATGAATACGACCCAAAGACCAATTCTTGGAAACAACTGGCGACTCCACCCCTGGAAATGAATCATTTTCAGGCCATTGAATATAAAAATGAGGCTTATGTCATGGGAGCATTCATGGGCAATTATCCCCACGAAAAACCCATTCCCGACGTTTATATCTTCAATCCTACCAAAAACGAATGGCGTAAAGGGCCTGCTATTCCTGCCGACCGTTTGCGGGGAGCGGCGGGTTCGGTTGTTTATAAAGACAAATTGTATCTTATCTGCGGTATTCAGGATGGACACTACGATGGGCATGTGGGTTGGCTTGATGAGTATAACCCAAAAACTAATACTTGGCGCAAACTCCCCGATGCGCCGCACGTGCGCGACCACGTTTCAGTAGCGGTGATTGATGACAAACTGTATGTAGCAGGTGGACGACGCTCCACAGCCCGTATCAACCAAGTACTGAATCTCACGGAACCCGCCGTAGATGTCTTTGATTTTAAGACAAATACATGGACAACTCTACCTGAAAGCTTGAATTTGCCCACACAACGTGCTGGTAATACTGCGGTACCTTTTGGCTATAAACTGCTTATTATGGGTGGGGAAAGCCCTGCGCAAGTAGAAGCCCACGCCGAAGTGGAAGCTTTTGATACAAAGTTGATGAAGTGGGAAAAATTTCCTAACTTGAACAAAGGACGTCACGGAACAGGTGCGACAGTGTATAAAAAGAAAGTCTATGTGGCGGCAGGCTCGGGCAATCGGGGTGGTGGTCCAGAACTCACTTCGATGGAAGTACTGAAGGAGAAGTGAGGGCGGGACTGCCCCAGCGGTCAGTAGCGAGAAGGTATAAGTCTGACCGTAGGTCTGACGCGAAATA
Organism: Runella sp.; assembly: GCA_044228585.1. Lineage (GTDB taxonomy): Bacteria > Bacteroidota > Bacteroidia > Cytophagales > Spirosomataceae > Runella. The sequence continues at coordinate 1,604 of JBGAUP010000069.1, forward strand.
TAGAAAGCAACCTCTTAGATTTGGTCTGACTGTAAGTCTGACCTGCTGACACCGCGATATGTACGTCCATTTTGCAGGTCAGATGTGCCATCAGACCCTACTTAAATAATTACAATTTTCAATTTTACAACTAATGATTATTGATTCTCACCAACATTTTTGGATTTATGATGTCGAGCGAGATGCTTGGATTAATGACGAGATGACCCGAATTAGGCAAAATTTTTTGCCTGAAGATTTACAGCCTGTTTTAGCAGCAAGCGGCGTTGATGGTTGTGTGGCCGTTCAAGCCGACCAATCAGATGCCGAAACATTATTTTTGTTAGCATTAGCCGAAAAGTATTCTAATTTTGTAAAGGGAGTGGTAGGTTGGGTGGATTTGCGTGCCGATAATCTCTACGAGCGTCTTGATTATTATTCTCAATATGAACTGCTCAAAGGTTTTCGTCACGTGGCGCAAGCCGAACCCGATGATTTTTTAGCCCGACCTGAGCTCATCAAAGGCATAAGACAGTTGGCTGCTTTTGATTTTACGTACGATATTTTGATTTATCCTACGCAGCTCAAAGCCGCTTTACATTTGGTAAGAGAAGTGTCAGAGGTGAAATTTGTGATAGATCATATTGCGAAGCCTTATATTAAAGACCAAAAAATCAATACCTGGTCCAACTATATGCGACAATTAGCCGCCCAACCGCACGTTTACTGCAAGGTGTCGGGGATGGTGACTGAAGCTGATTGGAAAAACTGGACAAAAAAAGATTTTTATCCGTATCTTGACATAGTTTTTGAAGCCTTTGGTACTGATAGACTGATGTTTGGGTCAGATTGGCCCGTATGTTTGGTCGCTGCTGAATACGAACAGGTCATCGGCCTTGTGCGTGAATACATGACCCACGTAGGCTTTTCAGACGCTGACCAAGCTAAAGTCTTTGGCCAAAACACAGTGCGATTTTACGGTTTGGATGAATAGTAGTATAGTTTTTAAAAAAAATTATTATTTATTGGTTATATTTTAAAAAAATAGTTCCAATTTTGAGTAAAAATTACTGATTTGCAATGGTAACTTAGAGGCATAAACCCTCTAAAACCGACTGTTTTTCAATAAGTTCATTCATTTCTAACTCCTTTAAATTCTCATGAATCCCTCTCGTCGCGAAGTTCTAAAACTGGCAGGAGCGGCCTTAGCTGGCTCTGCCTTTCCGTCTATTATTGTTCCTAATCGTGCTTTTGCAGGAACAAACGCCGAAACTCTCAAAGTAGGTCTTATTGGTTGTGGAGGTCGTGGTTCGGGTGCAGCTATGCAAGCCCTCAAAGCCGACCCTAACGTGGTGCTTCATGCGCTTGGCGATATATTTCCTGAAAGATTTGATACCTGTCTTGAAGGATTGAGAAAAGTACACGGAGAAAAAGTAAAAGTGGATGAAGGACATAAATTTTTGGGTTTTGATGCCTATCAAAAAGTCATTGATTCAGGTGTGGACGTAGTTTTATTGGCTACCCCTCCTCACTTCCGTCCTTTGCACCTCGAAGCTGCTATTAAGGCAGGAAAACATATTTTTTGTGAAAAACCCGTAGCGGTGGATGCGCCAGGTATTCGTAAAGTACTTGAGTTGACGCGATTGGCCAAAGAGAAAAACCTTTCGTTGGTGTCGGGTTTTTGCTGGCGTTTTCATGAACCCAAACGTGCCGTTTTTGGCAAAATAAATGATGGTTCGATTGGTGAAGTAATGTCAATTTACAATACCTACAATACGGGTGGGGCATGGTCTTTCCCTCGTCAGGAAGGCTGGAATGACTTGCAGTTTCAATTGCGTAACTGGATGTATTACACTTGGTTGGCAGGCGATCACATCGTAGAGCAAGCCGTACACAGTTTGGATATGATGTCGTGGGCGATGGGTGACGTATTGCCCGTAAGTGCCGTTGGAACGGGTGGCCGTCAAGTAAGAACGGATGCTTTGTATGGGCATATTTTTGACCACTTTGCCATCACTTACGATTATCCAAACGGCGCCAAAGGATTCCACTTCTCGCGTCAGCAGGAAAACTGTGAGCGTAGCTATTTGGTAGAAACATTCGGAACAAAAGGCCGCGCGATGGCCAACTGCTCACGCCCAACGCACAAAATCGAAGGCGCTAATCCTTGGGAATACTCAGGGGTTCAAAATGATATGTACCAAACCGAACACAACGAACTTTTTGCTTCTATTCGCAACAGCACGCCTATCAACAACGGTGAATGGATGGCCAACAGCACCATGATTGCGATTATGGGTCGGATGGCGGCCTACACAGGCAAGAAAATCACGTGGGACGATGCCATGAAGTCAAATGAGAAACTGATTCCAGACTACATCATGAGCTGGGACCAGCCTGCGCCCAAAGTAGAAGTAGCTCGTCCAGGTTTTACGCCATTCTTTTAATTGGGTCTCATGCAAAGAAGAGAATTTTTGATAAATACGACCATCGCTGCTTCGGCAGCGGTGGTCGGTATTGACCGTTCAGTACTTGCTGCACCTCCCGTTCGCCCTCTAATCAAGAAGAGTTTGAAATACGGAATGGTGGACGAAAAAATCTCCATTTTGGACAAGTTCAAACTCCTGAAAGACCTTGGATTTGATGGTGTGGAGTTAGATTCTCCCAATGATCTTGATTCCAAAGAAATTTTGGCCGCTCGCGACAAAACGGGCTTGGAACTACCAGGCGTAGTAAATTCTGCTCACTGGAAGTATCCGCTATCGGATGCCGACCCTAAGGTGCGTGAAGTTTGCTTTAAAGCCATGGAAAAATCCCTCAACGACTGTAAACTTTACGGAGGTACAACGGTCTTGTTGGTGCCAGGGGTGGTCAATCAAAACACGAGCTACGAAGATGCTTACAAACGCGCACAGGCGGAAATCAAAAAACTGTTACCCATCGCGGAAAAAACGGGGATTAAAATTGCCCTCGAAAACGTATGGAACAATTTCCTAATTAGCCCTGTAGAAGCAGCGCGTTTTGTGGACGAAATCAATCACCCGCTATTGGGGTGGTATTTTGACGTAGGAAATATCTTGCGCTACGGTTGGCCAGAACATTGGATAGAAACCCTCGGCAAGCGAATTATGAAGGTGGATATCAAAGAGTATAGCCGCAAAAAGCAACAGGACGAAGGACTTTGGAAAGGCTTCAACGTAGAGCTGATGGAAGGAGATTGTAATTGGCCCGTGGTCAATAAAGCATTTACCAAAATAGGTTATTCAGGTTGGGGTTCTGCCGAAGTCCCCGGTGGCGACCGCAAACGCCTGCAAGTGATTAGTGAAAAAATGGACGCGGTGTTTAATGCGGTGTAAGTTGATATCTCCTATTTTTAAAGAAAACAAAAGAAGGCTGTCTCTGAAAAGGCAGCTTTTTTTGTTTGTTGGACAGAAATTTCTACGCTGATTTTATATAGGACTTTCGCTTTGCTAATAAAGTCTGACGAAGGTCTGGGCGACCCCGTCTGACTCGCAAAAGGTGTAAAATAGTTGGTAGATGCGGTTCAGACGTACCGTCAGACCTTATTTTAAGCTTAATTTTGTTTCAAGCGAAAGTTCTAAGTAAAACATCTTCAGACAAAGAGAGTCAGACTTCTAAAACTCCAATCGCCAATTTAGAATAGGGACTAAGCCCAGTTGCGTGTCAAATTGTAGGCTTTTGGTAGCTGAGTCGTAAAAAGGCTGGTAAAGATTGGTACGATTGAAGAGGTTCTGAACATCTAACGAAACTGTCGAAGTAGTCCTTCGGCGGTTTTTTGTATAGCTCAAGCGCGTATCAAAACGAAAATAGTTGGGCAGTTGCTCTTCATACGAGCGTTCATAGACGCGTACTGTCGTGTTGCGTTTTTGGGATTGGGTAAGGTCTATTGGTACATAACGATTGCCGCCTGCCCACAAGCTGCGCACATTGAAGGCCAGCGTATTGGTTTTATTTTTGCCGATTTTCCATTCCTTCCCCAGCAAAATATTCTGCACAAACTTTCCATTGAAACGGCTATTACGCTCTATGCCGTCGCGGGCGGTGTATTTGGCTTGGTAGAAAGAAGTCGTGAGGATAAAATAGAACCCTTTGGTCAAAAACTTCTCAATGGTAAAGTCCAACCCATAATTTCGACCCGTGCCATCGCTCACGAGCGAGTCGGTGGTGTAGCCATCCATGAGATTGAGGAGTGATTCGGAACGCAAAAAAGTACCTTTGGCATTGACTGTACCGATGGCAACGTCGTAATGATGCTGATAATACGCTTCCGCCTGCCATCGCCAATCGTCGCGGGGACGAAATTCATAGCCCAAAACAAAATGCGCCGATTTTATCAGAGATAGGTTTTTATTGGCAAAACCCACTTGGCCGTTGAGTCCTTTTACTTCGGCAAAATAGGTCGAAAGTGCCTCGGTTCGGCTGTGAATGCCCATTCCCGCTGTCAACGCATGACGCGGCGTGAGATTCCAGCGCAATCCGCCGCGAGGTTCGATAGAAGATTGCTGATTTAAGGCCAAAATCGTCGCATGAATCCCCGAATTGAGCGTCAACGCAGGTGAAATTCGGTATTTCCATTGACCGTACGCTTGTAACAAATAGGTGTAGCCTCGCTGATTGATGGTTGTACTTACTTTAGAGCCATCGGTGGTTTGGTTGAGGAGTTGAAAGCGTAAGTTGCTTATAATCAGTCCCGTTCGCAAGGAGTGTTGAGAATTAAATTTGTGGTTAAATTGCAACGACAAACGATACGCTTGATTAGTAAAGTTTTCTTCTCGAATGTAAATTTGTTGTAGGCGAGTAGCATCGTAGGTTTGACGATTGACAGCCCAACTTAAAGTGGCATCCACAAACGATTTTTCGGAAAGAAAGTGCGTGTAATTGAGTCCCACGACGGCGCGGTCTGAATGGAAGGCGTCGTTTTGGGTAGTACGTTGGCGAATTTGCCGACTCAGTCCACCCATGCCCCAGAGTGAAAGTGTACTATTTTTGCTCACAGGGAAGAACAATTTAAAAGCCCCATCCTGAAAATCGGGCGCCGCATCTCCGATGATTTGGATGCCCGCTTTTTTGAGCATTTCGAGGGTAGAGTAGCGATAGTTGACCAAGTAAGAAGCTTTTTTGCCTTTGGCAAATGGCCCCTCGGCGGCCAAATCCACACCCAATACGCCTACTTGCAGGGCATATTCGCGTTTTTCGTCGTTGCCTTTGCGGAGTTTTAAGTCAAACACACCCGACGTCGCATTGCCGTATTCGGCGGGGAATGCACCCGTAAAGAAATCAGAATTACCCAGCATGTTGACACTCAATGCACTGATGCCGCCCCCCGTTGCGCCTTCTTCGGCAAAGTGATTGGGGTTGGGGATTTCGACACCTTCCATGCGCCACAATACTCCTTTTGGGCTGTTGCCTCGGATAATGAGCGCATTACTTTGCTCGCTGTTGCCCGCCACACCTGCATAGGTAAGTGCCATACGAGCAGGGTCATTGATAGCGGCGGCATAGCGTTTTACTTGCTCGACTGAAAAAGACCGCGCCGACACCGTCGCCATGTCGTTGAGGGCTGTGCCGTTTTGGGTAGCAGCTTTTACTGTGACAGCTTCCAACTGTTGCAAAGATTCACTGAGCCGAATCGTGAGGTCAATTTCTTTACCCGTTCCTACGACCAACTCCTGCACTAAGCCATTTTCATAGCCCAGAAAAGTGATTTTGAGCGTGTGTCTCCCCACGGGTACTTCCAAAATCTTGAAGAAACCATTCTCGTCGGTTTGGCTGCCTTTGATTGGGTTAGTGGTTGTGACCGCCACACTTGCACCTACCAAAGGTTGACGAGATTCGGCGTCAATCACCTGTCCTTTAATGGTTTGGGTGAGGGTCTGGGCAAAGGTAAGTGGAAGCGAACCAAAAACGATAAGTAACCAAATGATACTTTTCACTTTCCTTTTTTCCTTGATTATACATTCCACACCAGTACGTCAATTTCAATACAATCGCACGATTTTTGACCATTAGGTTTTCGGGTAAATAATTGTCGTATAAACGATAAATAAGTCAGAAGCAGGTTTATAGCGCCATTGGGGGGCAAGGTATTAAGATTGACGTTGTTGGCTTAGTTGTTATGCGCATACAAAGGTCGTCAAAACAAATTATTTCGGAAAGTAATATCTACCCGTGGCCCCACCAAAAGCAACTCAACAGGTTTTTGTAAATAAGGCACTTTGATGTTGTTATAATCTACCGAAAACTTGGTAGCGATGTAGGGCTGAAAGCGATAACCGAGCGTAGTTTTCAGATTGAGACGGGTTCCGTCGGCATAAAAACCACCATAGCGAGTACTAAAGGCGTAGGTAAAGCGTGTACGAGGACTGGAAGTAAACTCCGTACCCCAAGATTTCCAATTGTGATTAGTCTTAAGCCGCCGTTTTTCACGACCCCGTGTTGGTAGGATCTCAAAGGCCTTAAAGTTTGAACGTAATTCGTTGCTGCCCAAATCATTCCAACGGCACGATTACGGAAATTGAAGTTGTAGGCCAAGAAGGTTTCATTGTCGGTCAAATAGCTTGATTTATTCCAAAAAGGTACTTTGGAGCAGTGGCTCGTGGCTGATAAGTTTTTGTGAGTTGACGAAAACAAATACCCTACGTTGGGAACGGCCATTTGATAGCCCCTACGAGCAGCGTTGGGAACATATCCTACTTCGGCGTTATAGTTTTCACCGACGAACTCATAACGCAATTGCCAGAAGACAGTGGCTTTGTTGAAATGGAGAATACTCAAACGTAAAATCATTGCCTGATAAATGGGGGCTAAATGATTTCAAGACGGAGGCTTTTCCCGTCCAAATATTGTTGGCGGAGGCCAAGTTAAATTCAGCACCTATGTTGCGGTTATATTTATTAGATGATTTGTTGATTTGCTCATCATACCCCAAAGATTCTTTATTGACCCATCAAGATTCCGACGTTGGAGCGGGCAAAAACTTTTCGTTGGAGTGCCACCACGGCGAAATTTTGGGCAGGCAAGTCGCCTTGTTGTTGGGTTTGGGTGTCAAGTACGCCAATCCGCCAATTTTTATCTAATTTTCCGCTGAGGCGTGCGCCAAACAAAATGGGTACGCCCAAGCCGATGCGACGGGAGAAGAAGGGGGCGGAGGGTAGTAAAACCAAAACTGGCGAATAAATCAGCATTTTCCAGAAAAAACTGCCGACGTTCGGGAAAGAACAGTTCAAAGCGGTCAAGATTGGTTTGCTGAACGTCCACTTCTAATTGAGAAAAGTCAGGATTGACCGTTAAGTCGAGGTTCATGGAGAAGTTGGGGGCTGTGGCATCCTGCCAATGGCAGCACTTCCAGTCGGCGGGGGTCTTTTTAACGTAGTCCTTTGAGACATTGGTACGGGCGTACGGAATCAGTGAAATATTCTTGCCCGCGGGTGGAAGGGGTTTGTCCCAAACCAACACGCCTGCATAACCGAGGTTGGCCGATTGAAACTGACGCGGTACGGGTCTTACAACCGATTTTCGTTGGTGGTAATATCTAAGCGGCTTCCATTAAAACCCCAACGTAAGTTATCGGGACGGTAACGAATGGTTTTGAACGGAATGGCTGCCTCCCACACGTAGCGGTCTTCGTAGTTTTTGGTGACGCAGTGCCACTTATTGTCCCAGTTGAGATTGATAAACGTGCCGTCGGCCTCTTGTCCATCCCAATAAGCCCCAGCCGCACTTGCCCCAAACGAAAAGCCATTGGTTAGGTCTTCGAAAGTATCTAAAACCACGAAAAAATTATCGTTGGCTCCAAAACTGAAATCTCGTTTCAAAGACTCAACTACAAATGAGCCTTTGACGGCTTTGTGACAAATGGCAATGATGTAAAGGTTATTTTTGTCGTAACACAGTTTCATTTCCGTTTGGTTACGAGCAAGACTGGTGTCCATGGGAGTAACCATAAAGAAGTCTTTAGCTACTTCGGTCATCTGCCAAGCGGGGTCGTTTTCAAGACCGTCTATTTTGATAGTTCCTTTTGCTTCAAAAATATGATACTGGAAGGCTTCATTTTTCTTTTGGGCGAAAATGCTGAAGGTGCAGAATAAAGACAAAAATAATAGTTTACGCATTAGAAAATTAGGTTACTCGCTGATTTTTAGAAAGTTAAAATAAATAATTGAGGGGATGGTTAAGCTGTTTTTTAGCTGCGCTGCATCGGCGACTTTATGACAAAAGCCGTTTCTTTGCCTTCTTTACTCTCTACCTCAATTGTCTCTCTATGCTATTTGGTAATAACACCATACGCTAAAAGCACCCCCAAACCCGTTTCTATGGGCTTGGTTCGGACTGCCGACGCGGGTGAAGAAGGGCTGTAAGATTTTGGGCATTAGTAGTATGACAGGAATTGAGGCCAATTTAGCCAATAGACGATTTTTAGAAATTGACCAAGAAGAAGACTTTTTGACAATTAGCAAGAATCAAAGAACAAAAAAAGGCGTCTCCCCACTTCATTAAAAGCAGAGAGACACCCAAAACACTATTCACTATTAATGATGTCCGTGTGCTTCGGCAGTTTTCTGACAGCAGTCAGGCAATTTATCATGCGCTGATTGGCTGCATTGCAAATTGTCAGCATCATAACCTGTTTCGGTAATTACCTTACGAATAGCCGCTTCATCAGTTTTCTTAGGGTTGTACTTTACAGTTACTACTTTGTCTTCTAAGTTCAATACGGCCTCGGTAATGCCTTTGCTGAGTGTCAGGTTCTTTTCGATGCGTTCTTTGCACATCTCACATACGGCAGAAGTCTTAATTTTTACTTCTTTTTCCTTTCCAGGCTTGCTGGCTGCTGTGCTAAATACTACTCCCAGTACTAAAGCAACTACGAATGTTAACTGTTTCATTGGTTTAAAGCCCCCAACCCCAAGGGGAGTTTGAATAGCTGAACGTACATTGGGGTTGACGATGTACGTTTGTTGGTTTACTCTTTGACTTTTATTCTGATGCCTGCATAAATCACTCTTCCCACTACTGGCCCCCACGTTTGTCCTGCATCAAAATACTTATTGAAAGGGTCGTCGGCGTGGATAATTGGGTTGGGCTGTTTGAAATTTGCTAAATTCTCTCCTCCCAAATATACCTCAAATTTTTTGAATGCCCTCGACACTTGTGCATTGACATTGACAAACGACTGAGAATATAAGATAGGCATCGGCTGACGGTCAATGGTTGCCTGCAAAGAGGCCATCGGGTCGTTGATTCGCGCTTTACCGTTCCATTGCACGGTCAAATCGGCCTTCCATTTGTCATAAGGCAGGGTGTAACCGATGTTAAAAAGTACGCGTTCTCGCGGAATCATCATCCGTTGCATCAAACGTACGTCGTTAAAAGGCTGACCCATGGTTTGCCATACATCAAACAAACGGTATGCCAATTTTACTTCAGTACGTTTGGAGAGCAAAGTATTGAGTTCAACCTGAAAACTATTTGAGTAAGACTTGCCCTTCAAATTATAAAAATATAGATGAGAAGCCAAAGGAGTGGCGTGGTCGGTGTCCGCCACCAATTGGTTTTGGAAGTCAGTTCTATAATAATCCAGAATCAAATCCCAATGTTTATCAAGCCAGTGAAATGTTTGGGTTAAACTGATTCCATAGTTCCATGAAACCTCGGGATTTATGCGTGTTCCCCAAAAACGAACGGTGCGTCCGCTGACCAAATAACCGTAGTTTTCTGCCAGTGCATTGGGGGTTCGCTGTCCACGCCCTGCCGATACCCGTAACGTTGTATGCGCCAACGGCTGCCAGCGGACGTGCAAGCGGGGGGTGACAAACGCACCAAACAGGCTGTTATAATCGGCCCGCAGACCTGCCACCAGCGTAAATTTCTCCAGATGATTGAAGGTATATTCAAAAAAGGCCCCTGGCACAGATTCTGTTCGTGTCAGCAGACTGTCTTTGTAGGTTTCTCGGTAGTCATCCAACAGATAACTTGCACCAGTTTTAAACTGATGATTGGTGTTGTTAATGATAGATTGGTAAACCAAATTTCCGTACAAAGTCCGTTGACGACCATCGTAATTGGCAAAGCCAAAATAAGAATCGGTGATGTGTTGGGAGGCATTTAGTACCAAACCCAATCCTTTGTAGGGCTTATCTTGGTACAATTTAGCGGTTTTAGAAAACAATTCAACGCGGTTGGTTTGGTTACCAAATCCATAAAATCGGGCTGTTCCTCGGTGTTCAGTAGGATAAAAACCCATTTGGCCACCAAGGCGGCTTTCGGTCAGTGCCTTCACGCCAAACTGTGCCATCATTTTGTCGCTTTTGTACTGCCAACGATTCACGCCGTTGAACTGCGTATAAAGTGGCAGGTCCATAAACCCATCGCCGTTGTTGTCCACGCGATTTTGCAGTATACTGGCGTGGGTCAAAAAGCCTGTTGTCCATTTTTCGGACAGCTTACGGTTGAGGTTAAGGTTAAGTTCTCCCCGGCCAAAGTTGTTGACATAGGCGTTGAAATACAGTTTTTCACGGGCATCGGGCTTGACCAATTCTACGTTGATAGCCCCCGTAAGGCTCTCATAGCCATTGACTACCGAACCTGCCCCCTTGGCTACGTCAATGGATTGAATCCACGTTCCTGGAATATAGTTCATGCCGAAGGTAGAGGCCAACCCCCGAATGGTAGGTACGTTTTCGACGTTGGTTTGCACATATTGCCCCCCCAGTCCTAAAAACTGAATTTGTTTTGCGCCCGTCACGGCATCGCTATAACTTACGGAGACCGAGGCATTGGTTTCAAAACTTTCGGACAAGTTGCAACAAGCGGCTTTGGCAAGGGCTTTTGTCGTGATAATTTCCGTTTGAATGGGATTCAGACGGTCAATTTGCGAAGAAGTTCCGCGTACCACCACTTCGCCCAACTGCCCTTCTGATTTCATTACGACTTCAAAATTGCTTTCGGAAGTCACCTTAATAGTGTCGGTTTTAAAACCAATATAACTTAAAATCAACCGGTTAGATTTAGCCGAACGGGCAATGTCAAATTTCCCTACGGAATCGGTAACGGTAGCCAAAGAAGTACCTGCCCAAAAAATATTCACCCCGACCAAGGCTGATTTTTTTCCTGCTTCGGTGCGTTCATAGACCGTACCCGTCACGCGCTGGGCATAAAGTGTCAGGAATAGAGGGCAGTGAGTAATAAGTATCAAAAGGACGAATATTTTCGCTTTCATTTCAAAAATTGTCTAAAATCAAAAAATGTTTAATAATTGAGGGTAAAACCTGCACCCAAACCCATATCACTGTCGTAATGGGTCGAAAATCCGATGTTTTTGTTGATAATGTACCGAAACCCCGCCATGTATTCTTTGTCGGTGTTCCACATTAGATTCATTCGCAGGCGTTTACTGATGGGGATGTCTTTTCGTTCTACTTGTAAGCGAACATTGCCGTCGGTAAATACTTCGGCTTGGGCAACGATAAGCATAGGCAGCGTATAATTCACGCCAAGACTAAGTACCGCTCGGTTGTCTTTGGTATTGCTTTGCCCGAAAAGGTTCGTTTCCTGTTCGTCTATTCCCAATTTTCTATACCGCCAATCAAAACCTACAAATGGCATCAACCACTGCATTTTTCCGATGTAGCGACCAATATGGGTTTCTGTTTCGTAACCGTGCTTGCTATGATAGCCCAGTCGCCATTCTGTACCGATGCTCCAGCGGGTATTTTGCAACATTAATTCGCCATCGTTTCCGTTAGTTTCGAAGGCATTTTCGGCCATTAGATGAAACTTTCTATCATCGGCAAAGAGTTTTCGTTGTGCCAGTTTTGGGTTGGGGATTTCTGGATTAGGGGGGCTATTTTCGTAACTAAAAACGCGACCCATGCCACTCATCATGTGGTAGAGGATATGGCAATGAAAAAACCAATCGCCGCTTTCGGTAGCAGCAAACTCTAAGGTGTCGGTTTCCATGGGCATGATGTCAATGACATTTTTTAGAGGAGCATACTCACCCTGTCCATTGATTACCCTAAAATCATGTCCATGCAAGTGCATCGGATGGCGCATCATGGAGCCGTTGTAAAGCACCATTCGCACAGTTTCGCCTTTTTTTATTACAATTTTGTCTTTTTCCGAAACCACCCTATTATTTAAACTCCAAACGTATCGGTTCATGTTTCCAGACAATTCAAAACGTAATTCTTTAATTGGCGCATTCTTTGGTAAACTGGTTTTTGTTGTTGATTTCAGCATGGCATAATTCAACGTAATGATTCCCCCATTGGACGGTACGCCGCGCGGGGTTAGGGGGCTTGACATTTCGGGATACATGACCATATTCATGTCCATTTGGTTGAGGCTCATACTCATTCCCATATCGTCCAAATCTCCGTTCATTTTCATCATGCCATTCATCATTTTCATACCTTCAAAATACTGAAGCTTTGGCAATCTTTGAGCCTTTACTTGATGACCCGACCCCAAAAACAAGGAGGTAGATTTTGTACGGTCTTCTGAGGTAACTAAAAATTCGTAAGAAGCACTGTCGTGAGGAACGGTAACAATGACATCGTAGGTTTCGGAAACGGCGATGATTAATCTGTCCACCTCAACGGGTTCTACATCATTGCCGTCGTTGGCTACTACGGTTATTTTGCCACCAGCATAGCTAAGCCAGAAATAAGTGGATGCCCCACCGTTTGAAATCCTTAATCGAACTTTATCACCCGCTTTGGATGACGCAAACTGACTTTCATTTTTTCCATTGATGAGAAATTTGTCGTAATAGACATCGCTCACGTCCATGGCATTCATTCGCTTCCATTCATTGACCACTTTGGTTTTCAAGTACCCTTGTTTTATCGCCTCTGTATAGCTTTGGGTAGTGCCTTTCTGAATGGCAAACCAGTCCGTGGCGTTGTGTAACATACGATGCACATTTTCGGGCTCTCTATCTGTCCACTCACTCAGAATAACAGGAATGGTTGGCAAATCATCAATGCCTTTTCTAAACGTTGAATCGTTGTCGCGCTTGTTCAAAATCATAGACCCGTACATGCCGATTTGTTCCTGCAATTCGGTGTGGCTATGGTACCAATGCGTACCATGCTGAATGATTGGGAACTTATACAAATGCGTAGTATGAGGTTTAATAGGCATTTGTGTCAAGTTAGGTACACCGTCATATTGGTTAGGCAAAAACAAACCGTGCCAATGCAAAGAAGTTTCTTCGTTTAGCTCGTTATGCACATAAATTTCAGCCGTATCGCCTTCGGTAAAAGTGAGCGTAGGCATAGGAATTTGTCCATTGACAGCTATGGCTCGTTTAGGTTTATTACCAAATGTTACGGTGGTATCTCGAATATATAAATCGTAACGAACCACTTTTGGTGTACTCGTGGTTACTTGATTAGAAGGCTTTTCTAAGCCGTTTTCTTTTTGAGGCCAACTTTGTTTTTGAGGTATGAAAATAGTGTGCTGCTCATGCTGGGCAAAAGCAAAAACTGAGACAAGTAAAAAAACAATATTGTTTACTAATGATCTCATATACAAAGTTTTACATACTTTCAAACTCAAACCCTACGCTCAAATATGCCCAACTCATTTTGATTTTACCTTTGTTCGATTTTATTGGAATCACTTCATACGTTAGGGCTTCTACTAATTGTGTATTTGTTTCAGGCTTTACCGTCAGTCGAATCATGTCGTGTTCCTGTTTGTAGTCGTCGGCTAAGTGCATGTCCCACGTTTTGTTCAAAATCAACGTCCATTCTTTTTCATTTGGAATTGTAAAAAAACCATACTTACCTTTCGGAATGTGTTTGCCTTGAATCATTACATCTTTTGAAAATTCAATCCAAGTAGCTTTGTGCGCTCCTGTTGCCCACACCTGATTGTAGGCCACCAAACCATTCCAAATCACACGACCTCTGACGCTTGGTGAGCCATAATCAATATGAACATGATTGTCGCCCACCATCGCCATCGCTGACAAACGGGGACTTTTAGGCTTCGCCGCACTTTGAGTCGTATCCGCTTTGGGCTGATGATTTTCGTGCTGGGCAAAAGAACTGGTCGCTAATAGAAGAGAAATACTAAAAATGAATAGTTTTTTCATAGTGAATTGACGTTATAAGTTCAAAATTTTGCGTTGCGAAAAGTTAAAAAACGTTTCATAAAAGAGTTAGTTTAACGTTTCACTTACTTTTCCACAAGTGAGCATCATTTTGCCATAGTAAGGATTTTTGATGGCTGTATTGTCGCTTAACCAATACGCTTTTTTCATGGGACAATACTGTTGATATACAGGCTTTTCGTTGATTTTCAATGCCTTTAAAGCAATAAAAAGATTGTTAGACAAGTCGTTGAAATGCTCGCGTTGTTGTGCTGCTTCTTGAGTTTTGGCAATAGATTCAGCCTCTGCTTTCATCTTTGACGCCAATGGCATGTATAAATCGTGTTGTTCTTTGGTCATTTTGGCCATATCAACTTTAGCCAATGCTAACAAAAAATCGTTGGCTTTTTGTTGAGTGGCTTTGCCATCAGTAGCCACCAAAGCGTCTTTCATGCCATAATAATCGGCCAGTAAAGTGTTGATTTGAGCTTTTAAATCGGCATTTGTTGTAGTGTTGCTCAACAGAGTAGTTATCCGAGCATGACTACTCATCAATAGAGCATGACCCATGAAAACGATAAGAATGAAGGTATTTTTCATATTTTTAGTTGTTTAATGTAAAATCAATATGCAAAAGTAAGTTGTCATCAGTAAGCAACTGTTACACAATTCTGGTCAGATTTTGTATCATTTTTGTGGGTTACAGTTGATCCAAGGCGAGCCTATTTTTGGCGTTAGACGCCTTATATTGGCTCGGGGTGAGTCCTGTCACTTTTTTAAATTGATTCGACAGGTGTGCTACGCTGCTATACTGCAAATCGTCCGCAATTTGGCTCATGCTCTGTTGGTCATAAGTCAGTAGCTCTTTCACCCGTTCGATTTTTTGACGAATCATGTATTGCTCAATCGTGATTCCCTCTTGAAAAGAAAACAACGTGCTAAGACCGCTGTAATCGCGGTGAAGTTTTTCGGCCAAATAGTCTGATAGGTTGATTTTTAGCTGATTGAGTTGGCTACTGTAAATCAGTTCGATAACAAGCGTTTTGATTTTCTCTACCATACGCGTTTGTTTATCTTCCAGCAATTCAAAACCTAAGCTTTCTAAGGTAGTTGTGAGCTTGTTGAGTGAGGCGATGTCCAAAGTTTGGGCGATTTCTACCTCGCCCAGCGTTAGGTGAAGAACCTGCGCTCCTGCTTTTTCGAAACTGTCTTTGACCACCAGCTTACAGCGGTCGCAGACCATATTTTTAATATGAAATAAGACAGACATGGGATATCAATCGGGTTGAATTAGAATACTGAACCTGTGGGGTTTGCAAGAAACCAAGCCAAAACCTCATAGGTTTCCTGCAAAAGGTCAGATTTTCTAAATCAAAAACGATTGCACAAACGAAAGCAGACTCCGTCCGTGATGAAGGGAAGAAAAGGAAAAAACAGAAGAAGAATCCGAATGAGGAAACAATAATTCGGATAATGCTTTGAAGACCGCAATGAAAGCACCTACAAAAGCATCACTTATCACTTGCAAAAACTTGGCGACCCAATGCATTATTGATGAAGACACATCTACGTTTTCGTAACTTTGTTCATCATCACAGCAGTCTTGTTTTTGGAACGAAGTTTTGTCTGAAACAGGAACTTTTTGGGTGTCTTGTTCACATGCTTTAGTGCCTTCTTTCTTCAAAGCAGCCAAATGCAACGACTTACCGCGCATCATACAGTGATGCTCAATCACACCAAAACCCGTACTTGCCGTAAGTACGACAAGTGCCATGAACAGGGTGAAATATTTGCGGAGTGTTGTTTTCATTTACTTTACGGAAGTAAAGGTATAGAAATATTCAATGGGTAAAACGTTAAAAACATGGTTTTTGTTTCAAACAAAAAATAAAAAGGTGACTATTTTAAAATTAGTCACCTTTTTGCAAAAAAAGCAGGGCGAAAAGCCCGCTTTCCCAAATTATTTTACTTTTGCTACTACTGCCTTGAATGCCTCTGGATGATTCATGGCAAGGTCAGCAAGTACTTTACGGTTCAGTTCTACTCCTGCGGCATGAACTTTGCCCATCAATGCAGAATAAGACAATCCTTCTTGACGAGCAGCAGCGTTGATACGCTGAATCCACAACGCGCGAAAATTTCTTTTCTTTTGTTTACGGCCAGTATATGCGTAATTGAGACCACGCTCAACGGCATTTTTTGCTACTGTCCAAACGTTTTTACGACGGCCATAGTAACCTTTGGCCAATTTTAAGATTTTTTTGCGGCGAGCTCTCGACGCGACATGGTTTACCGAACGTGGCATAGTTTTGTAAGTTTTTTGACGGTTGGTGGCTTATTTTGAAGCACTTTTTGAACCAACAATCGGGTGAAACAATAAACCTGTGCTTGCGCACTGTTATGGGTTATCTGTTATGGGTTATCTGTGATATAATCTCGGATAACGATTAACAATTAACCGATAACATTCTAAATTAGATTTTGAGCATCAACTTGATGCGATCCATATTCGTGTCATCAACTACGGTAAAGCCAACGAGGTTGCGCTTACGTTTGGTTGATTTTTTGGTCAGAATATGGCTGTGAAAAGCGTGTTTACGCTTAATCTTGCCAGTGCCAGTCATTTTAAAACGCTTCTTGGCACCTGAATTGGTTTTAACTTTTGGCATGATACCGACCTTTTAAAGTATTTGAAAAAGTAAAAAATTTGGGGTGCAAAGGTACAAACCTTTGTTGAATATTACAATCCGAGGGGCAGAACTTTATCCTCATTTTTAAAGATATACGACTTCTTCTGGCCTTGGTAGTTGAAGTTAACGAGATTCACTTGGTCGTCAAAGACATCAAGCATGATGCTATTTTGTAATGAAAAGCCTGTAATAGCCTCAGAACAAGGGATTTCTACATAGATCCAAGTAGCGTCGGCCTCTTGTTCTTTGCCGATGTACGAATACGGCTTTTTTTGTTTGGCAGTAGTCACAATCGCAAAATGTTTCCGAATGTTTTTCGACATAGGGGTCATTTTTGTCATTGTTAAGTACCGAAAACTTTTGCCCGCCATTTTCTTTTGGACAGCACAATTTCCAAATCGTCCGTAAACACCCGAATACTCACCTCAAACGACTTTTCTTTGGCGTTATAGTCCATTCTTCGGGTAATGCTGGTATGGAAGTCGTGCTTTGAAATAAGCTTTATTTTTTCCCTCTTCGTGGTTTTCATTTAAAGCATAATCTCTCAATTTTTCAATAGGTATGTGTGCTTTATCGGCAAAAGGCAATAGAGGCATTACCGAAACAACTTGAAAATATCATTTCCAAAAGCAAATACCATCAATGCCAACAAAATAACCATCCCTACTTTTTGCGCCCCTTCCAAAAACTTATCGGAGGGTTTGTGACCCGTTATCATTTCGTAAATCAACAACACCGAGTGGCCACCGTCAAGGGCTGGAATGGGTAAGATATTCATGAATGCCAATACCATTGAGAGTAAGCCTGTTAGAAACCAAAAACGTCCCCAATCCCAGATACCTCCGAACATTTGGGCAATACCAATCGGGCCACTCAAGGCTTTAGAAGCGGAAACTTCACCACGGAAAATTTTGCCAAATCCGCGAATGTTGTCAGTGACTACGCTGAAAGCCTTCGTTGTTCCGATAGCGATAGATTCCCCGAACGAATAGTCAATATGGGTAGTTTTGAGTCCCAATTCAGGGTAAAAGCCGATTTTACCATCCTCAGGCACTTGCACCGATAGGCTAACGGGTTTTCCTGCGCGTTCAATGTCCAACGTAACTGTCTTATTTTTAAGTTTTGTTAGGGCTTCTCGAATTTCGTGGTAGTATTGAATTGGCTGATTATTAACCTTCACGATTTTATCCCCCGCTTGTAGTCCAGCTTTTGAGGCAGGCATCCCAGGCGTTAATTCTTTTATTTTAAAAGGATAAATAGGGTCAATAAACTCGCCCGCGTTTTTTTTGTCCGAAATCTTTTCAATAAAATCGTTGGGAATATATATGTCCAGCTTTTCACCGTTTCGCTCTACGGTGTAGTAGCTATTTGTTTCCAAAAACACCTTACGAACCTCGGCAAAATCATCGAAAGGCTTGCCGTTAATTGCCACGATTTTGTCGCCAGTACGAAGCCCAATCTCTTGGCCTAATTTGTGGGCTACGATGCCATATTTTACGTCTTTAGTCGCTAAGTAATCATACCCTTCGTAGTACGTAATGGCAATAAAAATAAGAACCCCCGTAATGACGTTTACGATAATTCCACCCAGCATCACAATCAACCGCTGCCAAGCGGGTTTGGCACGAAACTCCCATGGTTGAGGTTCGGCAGTCAGATTTTTGGTATCCAACGACTCATCTACCATACCAGTGATTTTTACAAATCCTCCCAAAGGAATTGCTCCTACCCCATATTCTGTTTCACCACGCTGTATTGACCATATTTTGGGCGGAAACCCAATGAAATATTTCTCGACCCGCATTCCAAACATCTTGGCTGTGATGAGGTGTCCCCACTCATGTAACCCTACTAAAATCGACAGTCCTAAAATCAACTGTCCAACCATTACTAATATTTCCATTCTGTGTGTTTGTATGTGCTAATGCGCACGGTTAGTTTGAGTTTTACTTTTTATCCTATTATCAATCAATATCTTCAAAAACGTTTCTTAAATCAATTTCTAATCCTTCTAACAAGTTGCCGCCGTTGATAATTCCAAACGGTAGTTTTTGGGGATTGGTATTTTGAGGCGTAAAAAATCATGTACGTTGAGTGGGTGATACAAAAAAGATTCGGTGGTATTTGTCGCGCTCAAAGTGCATTCCGTTACGACGATTGGCTTCGCAAAAAGCAAAAAACGCCTCATCGTTCATGGTGGGTATGTTCAAAACTTGCGACATAGTGTTTTACTTGAAAATTGGTTTAGTCGTGAATTTGAAAATCAATGAGGAAAGCAACGCTCATTTTCAAATTTAGTCAATAAACCTTCCGCCACTCGGCGCGTTTCGGTGTCGGTTTCGATATAATCTTCGAGCGTTGGTTGTTGTATAAACGTCACGGTGTTCATACAAGTTTCGATAAGATCCGACATTGACAGAAAACCAACTTTGTCTTGCAAAAACGCCCCGACTGCTACTTCGTTGGCCGCATTTACGATACAAGCCATATTGCCTCCTCGTTCAAGGGCATCAAAAGCAAATTGCAAATTACGAAAAGTTTTCAAATCGGGTTGTTCAAAAGTCAACGACGGGTATTGAGTAAAATCAAAACGGGGAAAATCAGCTTTGAGGCGGTGCGGGTAGGTTAGCGCAAACTGAATCGGAAGACGCATATCGGGCAGTCCCATTTGTGCCTTGATACTACCGTCTTCAAATTGTACCATTGAATGAATAATGCTTTGAGGATGTACAACTACTTCAATTTGAGAAGCTTCCAATCCAAACAACCACTTGGCTTCAATTACTTCCAAGCCTTTGTTCATCAACGAAGCCGAGTCTATGGTGATTTTAGCTCCCATACTCCAATTAGGGTGTTTGAGTGCCTGCGCTTTGGTGACGTGAAGGAGCTCGTCGCGGGTTTTTCCACGAAAGGGGCCACCCGAAGCAGTCAAAAGAATTTTTTCAATGGGATTGTGAAATTCGCCCACAATACACTGAAAAATCGCCGAATGTTCGGAGTCAACGGGATAGATATTCACCCCTTTTTCTCTGGCCAAAGCCGTCACTAACTCGCCTGCCACCACGAGGGTTTCTTTGTTGGCAAGAGCGATTTGTTTACCCGCTTCAATGGCCTTTACAGTGGGAATCAACCCCGAATAACCTACCATTGAGGTCAAGACGGTATCAATTGAGTCCATCTGAACCACGTCGGCAATGGCTTTTACTCCTGCATAGACCTGAATACCGAGAGGGTCGAGGGCGTTGAAGACTTTATCGTATAAATCTTCGTTAGCAATGACAACCACGTTTGGTTTAAACTGCGCCGCTTGTTCTATGAGTAAATCGGCATTGTTTTGCGCCGTAAGTACTTCTACTGTAAACGAGTCAGGATGGGCAGCAACCACATCAAGGGTTTGGGTCCCGATAGACCCCGTTGAGCCAAGAATGGCGAGATGTTTTTGAGGAAACTTCATTAAATCATCAGATAATCAGGAGCAAAATTACACATTCTTCTTACTTTTAGGTGTTTAGGGTTTTGTTAATCACTCATCAGTGTTGTTTGTCTCTATTTGTTGTTTGATTATCAGTGTATTAGTAAGTATTGACTCCGCCATCAAATTCTCAAAAGTATTGCAGATCAACCATCTCCAGCAGGTAAGTGCGGGAGGGTTTAGCAAATATTTTACCGAAAACTTGTAACAAAAACATCATGCGCCCATTAGTTGCTTTTATCGCCTCCATGTTCCTTTTAGCAGGCATCATCGCTGCCGTTGCTCCCAAACCTACCTTGTACATCATTGGCGATTCTACCGTCAAAAACGGCTCGGGCAAAGGCCAAGACAGCATGTGGGGGTGGGGGAGTTTCTTGTCCGAACATTTCGATACCACGCAAATTCGCATCGAAAATCACGCCATTGGTGGGCGTAGTAGTCGCACATTCATCACTGAAGGGCGTTGG
>JBGAUP010000461.1:0-2614 GCA_044228585.1 Runella sp.
GTACCGAAGGGCTATCAGCCAAGGACATGACTTACCTCTTCATTGTGATTTCGATGGGGCTGATTTCGGCCATTATCAAAGGGAGTTGGGATGAGTTGGGGCTGGTCAATGGCATGGTTTTGTTGAGTGTGTGGCTTTTGGAAGGAAATTTGCTTATGAAAAGGGAGTTGACCAAAACGGTACAATATGATCGAATTGAGTTAATTTTGCCCGAACGCCGCGCCGAATTACTCGAAGATCTGCAATCCCGTACGGGGTTGGCCATTCATCGCGTAGAAATTCAGGCAATAGACTTTTTGAAAGATTCAGCACTTATTATGGTTTTTTATTATCAAAATAGAAATGAAAAACTTGTTGAAGTACAGGTTTTGGAAAAAATATAACCTCAAGTAATCCATGAAAAAACTTGCATTTGTACTCTTTTTATGCGCTCCTTTGTTGGGGTATTCTCAAGCCACCGACATCGGACTTTGGACGGGGGTAGGCGTAGAGAAAAAAATCAATAAATCGTTTTCCATAAATCTTAATACCCAAGCTCGTTTTACGGATAACATTTCGATACTACGCGCCTATTTGGGCGAGGTGGGCCTTTCCTATAAACTCAACAAACATTGGGAAGTGAGTGGTTATTATCGCTACATAGGCCGCCGCAAAAAAAATGATGACGAAACTGGCTACTACTATCGTCCGTACCACCGTTTTTACGCCGATTTGGCTTACGACCATAAAGTCTGGAAATTGAAGTTTGATTATCGTCTGCGGTATCAGAATCAATTTATGGACGATGACAGTGGGATTGAAAACGACAAAAGCTATCTACGTAACAAATTTGAAGTGTCATATCCCAACAAATCGCGTTTTACACCCTATGCCTCGACTGATATTTTTTACCAGTTAGGAGGAGTAGGTTTTGACCAAATGCGGAATAAAGGAGGAATTGAGATTGAAATTAATAAAAATAACAAAGTTGACATTTCAGGTTTTACCGATTACAAATTACAGGGCAGTCAAGAGAATCGGTTTCTTTTGGGTGTAGGATACAAAGTCAAATTTTGAGTCTTCCTTATCCCACTCGTTCGCCAATCATCCGTAGCCCGTCGAGTGTAAGGCTACGGTTCACTTCTACAAACTCTCCGTGAAGGGTGTCAATAATCGAAGAGAGTCCCCCAGTAGCGAGAGCAATACAATCTCCGTCCAATTCGCGGCGAATCCGCGTTATCATTCCTCTTACCAAGCTTTCGTAACCCAATAAAATCCCCGCTTGAATGGCATGAGTTGTGTTTTTTCCAATGGCCGATTCAGGAAGTTTTAGGGGAACTTCGGGGAGTTGGGCAGTATTAGAAAACAATGCTTTTACGGCCGTTTTAAGACCTGGTGCAATGGCCACTCCCAAAATCCTACCGTCAGCCGACACTGTGGTAAAGGTCAAAGCCGTGCCAAAATCTACTACCACGGCATTGCGTCCGTATTTCGTGTATGCCGCTACGGCATTGGCCACAAGGTCGCTGCCTATTTCGTGCGGATGGTCTATTTCCACTTTTAGTTCAGGATATACTTCTGGCCCAACAATTACAGGTGACCTGCCAAAAAGCCCTGTCAACATTGTACGCATTGTAGGAGTAAGTGGTGGCACAACACTACTCAATACCGTCGTTTTTACTTCGCTAATGGTTAGATTTGCTTCTAAAAAATGAAGTCTTAGTTTGTTTTCGTAATGGTACGGTGCTTCGTCGGGTAACGAGCGAACGCGAAATATATGCGTCCATTCTTCTTTTTGCCAAACCCCAAAAACAGTGTCGGTGTTGCCTACATCAACGGCTAAAAGCATGATATTTTTTAATTTACAATGATGGATTGTTACTTTAAGATGGGCATCAATTGGGTAAAAGCCTCAAGTTTATACTCAATATCAACCTTCTTTTTTCGTTCTCTTGCTATCGGTTCTAATAAAAGAGCCGTTATTTTGTAATTTGTGTTGCGTTTCTGGAATTTAAACTGCTCTTATTTATGCGCAAGTTAAGCGTTTTTTTGTCCCTCTTTATACCCTATGTGGGATTCACCCAAGATTTACCCGATTGGGAAAACCCCGCGGTCATTAGTAGAAATACCGAACGTCCTCATACTACCCTGATTCCATATAACGATGAGGCATCCGCCTTAAAGTTTGACCGTGCAGCTTCGCCTTACTTCAAATCCCTCAATGGTTCTTGGAAATTCAAATGGGTGTCTCACCCTTCCAAAGTGCCTGGAGATTTTTTTCAACTCAATGTCAATACTTCCACTTGGGATGATTTGCCCGTACCATCTAATTGGCAAGTAATAGGTGCTCGCGAAGGTCGTTCTTACGACCGACCTATTTTTACGAATATCAAGCACCCCTTTCCTGCTACGCCCCCCCGTATCACAAGCGATACCAACTCCGTAGGATTGTATCGTACACAATTCAACCTCCCTTCTAACTGGCAGGGACGTGATGTATTCTTGCACTTTGCGGGTGTTCAGTCGGCCTGTTATGTATGGGTAAACGGGTTGCAAGTAGGCTATCACGAAGATGGGATGACTCCCGCTGAATTCAACATTACCAAATACATCCGAGCGGGCGACAACCAGCTGG
>JBGAUP010000070.1:0-22178 GCA_044228585.1 Runella sp.
AAAAACAAATAGTAACGACCGTCTTGGGCTTTGAAAACGTTGGGATGTCCACTTTCGCTTTCGTTCCAAGAGCCCGCCGCTCCGTTTTTTAGAAAAGGCTCTTCTGATAAACGTTTCCAATGAATACCATCTTGACTGCGGGCAATGCCGATTTGTTGCGGTTCGTTGTTGTAAGCTCCCGCATAAAACATGTACAAATATTTTCCTTTTTGAATACAAGAGGCGGCTTCAATGCATTTTTTCTCCCAAACCAACTCGGGTTTTAGCATGGGCATGTTGGGCACTTCGGTCCAACTGCTTCTTTCAAAATTGCTTGTGATAGGGGCTGTTGCTACGCCTTGTTGCTGTATTTTATAGTCGGGGTCTCTGGTGGCGTAATACAAAAAATATTGATTTTTGTAGGCAATCACCTCCGCATCAATCGCCCTACCGCAGCTCCAATCACTAATTTTGGGTCTGAAAATGGGATTGGTGGCATCTCTTTCAAAATCAATGCCATTGGTAGATGTAGCATGGCAAATAGCATCAAGTTTCCCGTTGCCGTAAGTTTGATAAAAAAGATGTAGCACCCCCTCTTTTACCAAAGCTCCTGGTGCACAAATCCCTTTTTCTTCGACGGTTCCTTTTTGGCCTTTGATGTTTCCTTTTTTCTCCCAATGGGTCAAATCCTTGCTCGTAGCAATACCTATATACCATTCTTTAAATTGCTCGCCAGGTATCGAATAATACATCCAATATTTTCCTTGGAAAAAAATCACGTAAGGGTCTTTGGCATAAGGTCTTGTCGGAATGTCCAAATCGCCGTAATACATTTCGGGTTTTTGGGCAAACAGCAGCTCTCCCTTCATCGTACACAGAAGAAGAAATAAAAAAAATAGCCGCGATTTTTGTTTCAATCGCATTGCGTTTGACATAGAAATGACGTTTTACTCGACATAAACATTAAAATCTCACCTTCTTACTCAAAATGACCCGTAAAATAACTACCCAATCAAAGGGAATGTTTGTTTGAAAGTACTTTATGACATTGTTGGTCCTCTGATCAAGAACTACCTCGTAAAAGTTGGGATGTTGTCGAAAACACCAACAACGACATAACGTATAACAAGTGCCTAAGCACTTATTTTACCGATACCCTTTCGAGTAAACCGTCCGATTGGTGGAACTCAATCCCCCCAATACCCCTTCTCTGAAAGTTTCTACGACTAACTTGGGCTCCCAAGGGGCATTGGTGGCGTCTTCCAACCACAGGGTTTGAATCGTTTTGTGTTCTTTCCACAACCCATTTTTGGGGTTTTGATAGGGCAAGGTGGTTGTAATCACCAATCTGTTTTCTTGCCATTTTGCCGTTGAAACCGAAGGCTTCTGGCTACGCCCTGTGTTAATAGAATTTTTGGTTGCTGTTCCATTCATTGCATAACGGTATTGGACCGTTTCTTGTAATTCTCTTGGATTAAAGACAACCCTTTCGATGTCCAAATAATCGGAACGCTGCAAAATGGATATTTTCTCGCCCCAACCACTGCCCAAAGACGCTACTTTGGGCTTGTCTGAACGATTGATAACTGAAACGGTCTGCAATTCGGCAGTGGACCAACTCCCCGAAAAATCAGGATTAGACAATGCTGCCGAACGGCTTTCAAGATTTGCTCTATCCGTTCGGGTGTAGGTAGGTATCAGTTTTCCAGAACCCACAGGCGGTGGCAGGTAGGGGTCGGCAGCATTGGCTTGGGCCGACACACGCGGAAATTGCACCAACGAAAGTTCGTATTCTTTGACAATGGCATCCATGATACCAATCACCCACGGATAATGGTCTTTGACATCAATTTCTTCTTGTGGGTCCACCCTCAAGTCAAACAATCGGACAAGGTTATCGGGGTCAGGGTCGGGCAACTCCGTTTTGAAATTGTACCATAGTTTCCAATCGTGCCATTTTACGGCCATTACGCCGCCGTTGCGGTTCATAAAAATAGCACTTTCTCGGTCGGAATGATTTTGTTTGCCTTCCAAAAAGGGGAGCAAGTTTATACCGTCCATTTTACGGTCAGTGGGATTGTAAGGCACACCCGCTGCCGCTGCTATGGTGGCAAATAAATCTACTTCATGAACAACTTCATTGGAAACTTGTCCGTCTTTGATATGCCCTGACCAACGAATCACACAAGGGGTGCGTACACCGCCTTCCATGGCAGAATTGTAATAACCTCGCCAAGGTCCCGACGAACCCCGCCAAGGTCGTCTTAGCTCGGCCCCGTTGTCCGAACACCAGATTAAGATGGTATTTTTTTCGATGCCCAACCTTTCCAATTCCTTTAAAATCAATCCCACGTTATAATCCACGTCGGCCATGGCATCGCCCATATCGCCTGCGCCCGTTGTACCTGCCTTATCGGGGTGAGGTAGGGCAGGGAAATGAAGTTGGGTCATGGGATAATACAAAAAGAAAGGCTTCTTTTTTTCGGCATTCTTACGGATAAAAGAAACACTTTTTTCGGCCGCCTCACGGTCTATGCTGCGCCTTGAGGCCACATCAAAAGGTTTGACTTTTTTGGAAGTTTGTCCTGCTATTCCTTCCCACACATACGGAACCTCTTGGTCTTTGGGGAAACCTTTCATGGCCGTAAATTGCGACAAATGACTCGTAGCAGGAATACCATACCACTCGTCAAATCCTTGATGGGTAGGCTCTCGTTTGCCCAACCAATCGTCGCCCCCAATGTCCCATTTGCCAAAAAGAGCTGTGGCATAGCCCGCTGTTTTGAGTTGTTCGGCTAAGGTGTTTTCCCATAATGTAGTTCCTGAATAATAGTCATCACCCGCACGGGCGGCGTATCTGCCCGTCATCAGCGCGATGCGTGACGGCGTGCACGAATACTCCACGTTGAAATTGGTCAGTCGGATTCCTTCCTTTCCAATTTTATCAATATTGGGCGTGGCTACGCCCCGAACACCGCCGTAAGAGTTCACCTCGCCAACGCCGATATTGTCGGGAAATATCAAGACGACATTGGGCTTATTTTGGGAATAGACTACAAAAAGACCTTTAAGTAAAAAGAAGCTTATAAATAAGCACTTCATATAACTTATTTTCATCTCTAAATCTATGTTGAATTGGTTGTTTAAGTTGTGGGCAGTCGGGTCAGGCGATAGTCAGACCCAAAAGAACAGAAGACGGTCTGACTGCCCTCTGACCTATGTCCACAACCTGACAAACCATTACACTACGTTGTTAAGTAAAAATGAGCCTCCTAAATTACCACTATTTTGAGAGTTTTTCCAAATGAAAGCTTAGTTACTGTGAACCATCCGCAACATCACCACCCCGTGATGCCGAATCTCTGTTTTAAACGAATCCTTAAAAGTACCCAAATCTTTTTGTCGCCACACGTCATGCAGTTTGTAACTACCTTTCAAGCCAATTTTATTAAAATTAAAGGTAAATTGGGTTGGTTTTTCGTCACCCCAACGAAAATAGGTTTCGGGGGTTTTGCCAAAATCACCGATGTTAAATAAACCCACCGCATACGAGCCATCTTCTAAGGGCTTGGCCCAAATTTGTACCCCATTTTCTTCGGCTACAAGTCTTGCAGGTTTTCCCAATGGGTCTTGATTGATTTCGATTACCTCGTCGTTGGTCAATAAATTTAGAGTAAACGCATCTAACTGTTCTATGGGACAGCCAATAAGCAAAGGAGCTGACAATAAGCTAAATAAACTTACATGACTGTACTGCTCGTCGGGGGTTAAACGAGTGGCGTGTAGTTCTGAACCAGTCGTTACATTACCCAAAATCATCATGTCGGGGTCGAGCCAATGCCCGTGCCCGCCATAAGCCGCCCATTTGTCGAGCGTGAAAGCCGAAACGTAAAGACTCAACCAAGAGTCGCGAATATCGGGGCCTGTGCGGAAAGTATTGGTCAAGCGCACCCAGTCTTTTACATTGGCAAAGGGGGCCGAATTTGAAATACTATACACAATATCGCGTCCCGAATTTTTCAAAGCCACCGACATCCGTTCAGCCGAAGGCACTTCGATGCGCCAATCGTACTTCAAATAGTCCACGCCCCAAGCGGCCATTTGTTGGGCATCGTTCTGCTCAAAACGGTACTTGCCAACGTAGCGAAAAGCACGTTTGTTTTTGATGATGGCATCCGTGATTTTACCATCTTCTGAGTCCGACGAACCACCGATATAACCCGCATAGCTCGTAATCATGGGCGTGGAATAAACGCCCAATTTCAATCCCAAACCATGAATATAATCGGCCATTTCCTTGAAATTCGGAAATTTCTCGTTGGGTTGAATGGCGTTAAAAGCCCCGCCTCGTTGCCCTTGCCAAGCATCGTCAATATTGATGTACGTCCAACCGTGTTGATTGAGCCCCATTTTTATCATGGCATCCGCCGAGGCAATTACTTTTTCTCGGTCAATATTTCTGGCCCAAGAGTTCCATCCGTTCCAGCCAATAGGGGGCGTAAGGGCGATGGTATCACCAATTTTTATGGTCAGTTTTTTGATGGCTTCGCCAAAAGCATTTTTTGCTTTTAACATAATCTGATACGAGCCTATTTGGGCCACTTTTCCAGTAATAATGCCTGTTTTTTCGTCTAAAAT
Source organism: Runella sp. (assembly GCA_044228585.1). Classification (GTDB taxonomy): domain Bacteria; phylum Bacteroidota; class Bacteroidia; order Cytophagales; family Spirosomataceae; genus Runella. The sequence continues at coordinate 4,618 of JBGAUP010000070.1, forward strand.
CAGCCCTTTGGGCAGGTTTGAAACCGAAAACTGCATGGGTCGTTCGCCCGTGGCAGCGATGGTATAAAGAAAAGGATTGTTGGGTCTTGCCCCAAAAAGTTTAGGGGAATTGATTTTAGGTTTTTTGTCGGGCAAGGGCGTTAAAATGTATTTTTCGTCGGTATTAGGGGTGTTTTTTGGGGTAAAATCATCGTTCATTACAAACTGTGCATTGGCCCAATTGGCGTAGTCGGCTGTCACTCTTGACTCGACAATGACTAAAAGGCCCAAACGTCTGACTCCAACCAAATTTACTCTGACGTTTTTGGGTTCGTCGCCCCACTTCATATCACCACTTTCAAAAAGGATTTTTCTATCGCCAATCACGTAAAATTTATGAGGTAACTCTTTCACGCCTTTATCATCAATCCCAACAATTGCCGAAAATTCGGTGGCATGGCCGTCTAAAAAAAAGGACAAAACGCTGGTAGAATTTACACCCACTCCTCGTTCAAAATATCTGCCTTTCATTTTGATAGAATCGCCAGCAGCATTGGTTTTTCCTAAAACTGCAGGAATTCCTTCCGAATAGGATTTGATTTTCAAATCATCGAGCCAGAGAGATTGTGTTTTTTGGGCTGAAAGAGACCAGTTTGTCCCAAAACATATAAGTATTAACCAAGTCAATCTGTACCTATTTCGATTCATTTTATTTTCCCGCTAAACAATTATTGGTTCAACTATATTTTATACTTCAACGCTGACAGGGTTCAAAACCCTGTCAGCGTTAGCGCAAATTCCAAGTTACCGTAAAAATCATTGAAATAACCCATTATTTTAATTCCCAAGCTGATGAATTGTACCTTGTATTGAACCACTCAACGGCTCGCCTTTGGTGTTCTTGATTTTATAGTCAATCGTGATTACATCCACCTTTTCTAAGTTTTCAATGCTCAATGTTAAGCTTTTACCCGTAGTTTGAGATTGAGTTACTTTCAATGTTTTGGGGTTAAGGCGTTCTGAACCGTACTTTTTACTGCGTAACAACTGCCAAGTTTTCACTTCAAAATTGGACAAATCGGACGAAGAGTTTTGGTCAATAGAACTATCAAAATCAAGCACTACGCTTTTTTCAAGTACCTTCATTTTAATGGGAATCGGAATAGTTTTTCCTGTGTAACGTACCCGATACAAGCCACCCCCGCGCATCATCTGATTGGTCCCCCAAGCCGACATACCGCAAGCGTACAGTTGACCATCGGCGGGATTAAATCGGCCCCGCATCACCCCCGTCATAAACTTAATACCGGGCAAGTCAATCACTGCCCCCTGTTCTTGTCCGTTGACGGTTTCGTGTAAAACATATTGAATTTTACCAAAGCCATACGAAAGGCTCAAAAGCCCGCCATTCAATGCCCCCCATTTGTTGCTTTCTACCCAAACCATTTCCGAAGGTGAGCGGTCGTATTTCATATCCACCCATACCAAAGGCTGTTCCATGGCGGCTCTCGAAGAGTCTTTGGGGGGATTGTAGCCCCACATATTGCCATAAAATTTCCCTACGCCTTTCACCCAGTTGATTCGGTTCATTGGATTCCAGTAGCCTTGCTGGTCGGTGACGATAAAACTTCCGTCGGGGTTGATACAAACGCCGTTGGCTGCCCTGAAGCCTGTGGCAATAATATCGGTTTTGGCGCCGTCGGCACTCACTTTTAGCAGCGTACCGTGTTGAGGAATAAGTGCCTCACGGGCGTGCCTTCCACTTTTGGCATAGTAAAAATTACCTTCTTTGTCGGTTTGAAGCCCCATCGCAAATTCATGGAAGTGGTCGGTTACCTGATGGTCGTGGTTGAAACTTTCGTAAAAGTCTGTTTCCATGTCGCCGTTCAAATCTCTAAGCAATACCAGTTGGTCTCTACAAGTGACATATATTTTCTCATTCACCACTTTGATTCCCAAAGGCTGAAAAAGCCCCGAGCCAATTCGTTGCCAAGTCAATACACCATCGGGGTTGAGCAGCCCTTTTATCAGCCAAACATCCCCGTCAGTAGCGCAAGCGGCGGCTACATTGGCATCTTTAAAAAAATCAATACCGCTTAATTTCATTCGGCAAGCCCACGGATTTTCAAAAGGCGGAGTCAGTTGGTCCACTGCAAAGGGGCCGTCTTCTTTTCCCTTGGTTACGAATGTTTTTATGATTTCGGGATAATGGGCACGGCCTGTACCCAAGGTGTATTTTGTCAATGATTCGGGTTCTGGCACATCTTTCTCGGAAAAACTTACCCCTTTTTCACTAATGGCCAAAGTGATTTTTACTTCTTCCTTGGCGTTGATATTGACAAAAATTTGCCCATTTTCCTCTACCAATGTAGCCCCGTTTCCCAATACACTCACTTTGGCCGAGGCATTAGCCACCCGCATTTTCAAAATAGAATTGGAAGGTGATATATTGAGCGTTCGTGTAAAAATGGAGGGTTCAATAAACCCAAATTTTTCTAAAACCGCCGATTCTCCCACGGTGTAAGAAATGATGATTTGGTCTTCAAAATGATAAAGTCCTTTGTAGTTTGTCCACGATTTAGGCAATGGCCCAAAAGCCCTTCCATCACGGGCTACAAAGCGAGGGTCGTCCAATTTTCCCGTAGTCGGATTGGCCCAGCCTGGGCCTACGGGGGTTTCAAAATGCAGTTTCCCGATGGTACGGGGGTAGGTTTCGTGCTTGTCATTCAACAAGATAGCGTTCCAATCAATAAAGCCTTCGCCCGTATATGCCCCCGCTACGCGCATCAGGTCGTGGTCAAAAATCAACCAAGCCTTCCCTCTGGAAACCCCACCTGCGCCTTTATCCAAACGTACCGCAATGCCTTTGTAAGCAAAATTATTTTTTGAATAATCTTCGTCCCGAAAAGGCGATGGACCTGGGGAATGATAGCGAGGAATACCCGTTTTTTCATCGGCCAACTCGTAGGTATTTATCAAAAAATTACCGTAATCCATGTCGGCCCACGGTTGATAAGGCTTTGAGGCTGGGCCTCTGGATTTGCCTTTTGGAAGCGCAGAAAGATAGTCGGGCGTTACTTTGGGAAGCGTTACGGTTTTGTTTTTTGAAACAAATTCTTTTTGAATGTAGTGAATGACGTCGTATTTTTCTTGGGGGGTGAGTGCCACTTGCGGTGGCATAGAGCCAAAACCTCTGGTCACGGTCTGATACATCGAATAGGCATCGCCCCCCGCTTTGAAGGGTTCTGACCAAAACTTCAGAGACATCGGAATGGAACCTTCATTTTCTTCATTTCCGTGGCAGTTGATGCAAGTGGCATTATAGATACGTTCACCCCGCACCAATGCTTTATTATCAAAATCTTTTATAAAACCTGCATGGTCTAAGTCTTTCTCGGTCGCTGGAAGGTCTTTTGAAGAAAGATTGTAAACGATGCTGTTGCTTGTTTTGCAATGGATAAGCATCCATACAAGAGCAAATAAAAGATAGCGACTTTGCTTTTTCATCATCAGTGAGAGGTAGATTTTGTTTCAGCCATCCAAGTCAATTGTGGCCAATAAGGCTTGCCATCATTGGTTTGAGTTTTCCCTGACGTACTTCGCCCATTTTTTATGTATTGGGTCAACAAATCAGTGAGTTCTTTCACAATCAGTGGGTGTTTCTCATATACATTTTGAGTTTCGCCGATGTCATTTTTCAGGTTATACAGTTGAATAGGAGGAAGCGTTTTCGCCTCTTCGCTTTGGGGTTTTGGATTACTCCAACCTCCTGAATGGGAGCACATAATCAGTTTCCAATCACCTTTTCTGATGGCAAAATTTCCGTTGATTGAATGATGAACAATAACTTCACGCTTTGCTCTATTTGACCTTTGAGGTAGAATTTCATTCAAAAAACTAAAACTATCTTCGGCAGTATTTTCGGCTAATTTTTGATTGAAAAGGGTAGCAATGGTTCTGAAAAAATCGGTTGTACAAATCATTTGAGTACTCGTTTTGGGGGTCTTTATTTCTTTATCCCAAGCTACGATAAAAGGTACTCGGTGGCCTCCCTCAAAAATATCGGCTTTGGTCCCCCTAAACTGTAAAAAAGGATTGTGCCCCTTCCCCAACTGTGCTTTTAAATCTCCCGCGGGTGAAAAGCCATTGTCCGATGTAAAAACAATGAGGGTATTTTCATAAACACCTTGAGCTTTGAGTGCCGCAACTACTTGTTTTACCACATCATCCACCATTAAAACAAAATCTCCATAAGGTGAAAGCTGACTTTTTCCTTTAAAGTCGCCCGTTGGTAAAACAGGGGTATGAGGGGCTGGAAGCGGAAAATACAAGAAAAAAGGTTTGTCTTTATGGGCATTTTGGTTGATAAAACTGACTGCTTTTTCGGTAAATTTTGGCAATACTTCCTCATGTTTAAAATCGGGGGCTATCATTCCTGCCCGATAAAATCGAACCCCTTTTTCGGCAGCACAGGTATCCACGGGAATGGTGGTACAAATTCCGTTTTCAACATAAACATAAGGGTTCATATCCAATGACCCAATGATACAATGAGAATAGTCGAAGCCATAGGTATTAGGACCATTTTGAATGGGTTTTGAAAAATCTACCTTTTCCTTGCCTGCATCAATATTTGCCCAATCCCAACCCAAATGCCACTTGCCCACTACGCCAGTGTGATAGCCCTGGGCTTGTAAAAAAGAAGCAATAGTTTGCCTTTTTGGGTCTAAAAGAGCCTTGTCGTAGCCATATAGAACCCCACTCTTCAGTCTCGAACGCCAATTGTAACGGCCCGTCATAATCCCGTATCGTGTTGGCGTACATACAGAGGAACTGGTGTTGGCGTCGGTAAATAACACTCCTTTGCTGGCTAATTGGTCAATATTGGGGGTTTGGATTTTGCTGTTTGGATTGTAAGAGGATAAATCCCCTATGCCCAAATCGTCGGCAAGAATATAGACGATATTCGGTTTTGAAGTTTTTTGCGCAAAAGTTGAAGTCGCAAAAAGAGAAAGAATCAGAATAAATCTTACCATGTCAATTGATTAAGGTTTAATATAGGCGATAGATTGAAGAAAAACGTCGGCTTTCAACATCGTCTCTGATAGAAATGGTTCTTTATTGAAAAAACCGTGCGGTTGGTTATCAAACAAAAAAAGGTCGCAGCGACTGCCTACGTCTTCTACTTTTTTCTTGAATTTCTGAGCCGTTTCCACTGGAATCAGGTTATCGTTGGTGCCCAGAAAGAAAATAGTGGGCGGAAAACCTTTTTGGACGTTGTGCATCGGCGAAAACTCCACGTATCTCTCTCCGATTCTTTCAAAGCCATATCCACCTTTGCCGTTGTCAATGACAGGATTGAACAATACCAAGGCATTGGGCTTGGCACTTATTGTCAAATCATCTGTTGCTTCATTGATAGATTCGTTGGTAAAACAAGCCGCCGCCAAATGCCCCCCCGCCGAGCCTCCCGATGCCGCAATTCGATTGGCATCAATGCCCAATTGTTGGGCATTCTTTCTCAAATACCGAATCGCCGATTTGGCATCTTTCAAACTTTCAAAAGGCGTGGTATTATGCCTTGTTTTTACCCGATAATCTACCAAAACCGTGATTAAATTCTTAGAGGAAAAGTACAAAGCTTGAGGTTCAAATTGTTTGGTAGAACCTCCAATCCAACCGCCTCCAAAAAAGAAAACCATCGTTGGATAACTTCGACCTTTTTGGTAAGACACTGGATAATAGACTTTTAAGCCTAATTTTAGGGTATCTATCTGCTTATAAGTTACATCCAAAACTGTACTCTTCTCTTGTGAAAAACAATTTACAGAAAAGAGAATAAGTGCAAAGGAAACAATGAAGGGTCTTATGTTGTTTGTAAGCATTGTTTGATTGTAGAAAAATGTAAATAACTAATTGACAAACAGAACTTTGCAACTATACAGCATATTATATATAGTCTTTTATTGCCGTTAAAATTCAAACAAAAAACTATGAGAGTGTAATTGTATGCCGAAAAGGCGTAAAACCCGTCAAATAGACCGTAGGAGCGTCCATAGCAGGTAAAGCGCCTCTGAGTTGTATGCCTTTATGTTCTACTTTGCCTGGGCCAAAGCGAATACTATCATTTCCGACGGTGTAAGTACCCGACTCACCCCTGAGCAAATAGGCACTGTCTTTTTTAGCGTATTTTTCAACGCCTGCAAACGTCCCACCCGCCCTAAAAACCAATTCAAAAGACACAGGCACGCCCTCTGTTCCAGAAATATTCACCTCAATTTCTAAGCCCTGATTGGCCTCTTTGACACGCACCACTGTTTCAAGTTTTTGCACTTCGCTTTGCGGTCGGTCGCTTCTTGGCATTTTGTCCCAGTCGCCATCGGGGGCAATTTTATCAGCAGAAAATGGCTGATAATAAGGCCCATCCAACGATTTTTTTAATACCCAAGTATCGCCATCTTGTTCGATTTTTTCTGTTTGAAATTGCCCTTTTCCAAAAAATGAAGTCGCTACGCGCATGGCTTGCAATACGGCATTGCCCTTGTGGAACGTCAGCCAACTGGCATTATTGGACAAAATGGTACTGTCCCAGTTTCCTCGACGTATGCGCACCACGCCCGAATACGGGAAGGCTTTGGCATAACTGATGGGCAAGGGTTTGTCGGCAGGTAAGTCGCGCCAAAGCGATGAATCTTCCAAAAAATAATCTAAATAGCCCGCCAACTGTTCTTTGGTACTTGTTTTTTCGATAAGACGAGTCATAGCGGCCATTTCACCGCTGTTGTCGGTCAAGGCCATAAACCGATAGGCATAATAGTACCTCGACATATTGCCAATCGTGCCTTTGTCTTGACGATTTGACGCCTCTGTCACTACCTCACCGTTGGGATGCACGTAGTAGAGCGTCATCATCAGGTTCTTACGAACTGGTTCTAATAATTCTGGCTTGTTCAACCCCCTTGCCATAATAATCAACGACCGATTGACGATAGGAGAATAGCTATTGGTACTCTTTTCGTTGTATTGACCATCGGGGTCAATATCAATGTGCTCGGCCAACCATTGCTCAATGCGATTGAGATAACGCGTGTCGGGAAACAGCTCATTGAGTTTGGTCAATGCTGCCGACACTACCCAACGGTGATTGGGCGTGTGAATACCACCCACAACAAGGGCTTCGCCCGCATTTTTTAAGAAAGTTTTGAGTAGTTCGAGTACCGTTTCTGCCCCTTTGGTATTCGATTTTTTTAAAAAAGAATAAGCAGGAACCATGTTTTCTAAAACAAAAGCGGTGTCTGGGGTAGAATGAAAATTGGTGGAAAGCAAGTCAATAGTACCGTCGGGATGTTGCATTTTGAGCATGGCGCGGACGGCCTCTTCCACCTCTTTCAATACCTCTTTTGATTGATAAAAAACAGATTCCGAACAAGCCATCAACATACAAGCTTTTCCAATAAATCCGCTCGTTGTGTGTGGATTCGGGATTTCCACGTCATCCATATAGCCCCCTACGTACCGATGCTTAGAGTCTGTTACTTTAAGAGGTTTTAAATTAGGCAATTGTTGGTCATGGATTTTTATCCATTCCAACAGCCATGCGGGTTTGGTGTTTTTCAAGAATTTCTGGACATAAGCAAAAGGAGGTATATTTTGAAGAGATAAAACACTCAAAGAGCTTGTACTCACCGTCACAAATGTTCTTCTATTCATTATCGGAGTTTAGTAAGATGACAATAATCGTAAATTTTGTGCTTACTAAACCAAAAGAGAAAAAAGGATAACTTCTTATGCCACTCAAGCATAATATTTCATTCCTATTCGCAAAACCATGTAGTCACGTGCGTTTATCCCCAACCTAATTGGGGACCATACCCGCAGGAGCGTTGAAGAAGCCCGTAGGTTTGCGGATGCTGTATTGTGTAAAATCTTGGTTGGCGTCTAATCCCAACCCGTTGAGGCGTTCGCCCGTCGCTTGGTTTTCTACTGTTACTCGTTTTTCTGTATAAACTTTCTGGGTTTGTGGATTCCAAGTAAGCTCATCTGTCAGCAAACGTTCTTGTTTTGCGGTATTAACCACCTTCACGTTGCCTTTCACTTTGTATAGACCCGTATGATATTCATAACGGCCAGAGTCTGATTGCAATGTAGTCACTACTTGCCCGGGTAGGTGAGAAAAAATCCACAAACACTTGTTTAGGGAAAACCTTATCTTCAGAGCTCAGCCTGATTTGTTTAGCTGTTTTTACGCGAACTTTTAAAAGTCCCGATTCGCTGTAAAGCACTTCAATATTTTCTGCTTCTTCAAGAGGTCCTTTGTAGGGGATAAACTTAGCGGCACTTTTTTCTCCTTGACAAGCAAACATAAAAAGGGGAAGAATTAAAAAACAAATAGGAGATAAAAGTTTATCTCCCATTTGCATACTTGCAGATGTTGTATTAACCCACCTTAACATCTTGAGAACAAAATTAGGCGTTTCTCCAAGATTTTCCAAGGATAATTGATTTTTTAAGGGAATTTTTTTCATTTTTTTTAGCAATTAATCGTATGCTTGCATACAATATGCTGATAATAAAGACCTTATCCTAAGTTTTTAATATTTTAACAAAGAACAAATTGATTATTGGGATTACTTAAACCCCACTTAGCATCCACCGAACTCAATCAACTTTAAATTTTTGAAACCAAATATCTTTGAGTGAGAAGCCAATCACAAACCGCGCATAACGTTCCCGAAAAGTCTGAGCAGACACACTCCCCCGCTGTCCTGCCACGACGGAAACATTAATGAGATTTACAAAGTTACGCCCCACAGGCAGCTACATTCCCCAGATATACCTATATCATCCACGGGCTTCCCACTAATAACCAACGGGGTCTGATTATAACTAAACCCTGCTCGGTAGAATACTAAATCCCAATACTTGGTTGAGTTATATTTGGGCATATATTCCAAACCTAAATGATAGCTTTGGCCATTGCGCATATTGTCGTTTCCACCCGATGCTCCCACATACTGCGCCCAATTTTGGCGTTCGTAATCTGCCGAAATCATCAGACGATATTGATATTCATAACTCAGCCCCACACGCCAAGTAGAAGGTAAGGTTACTTTTAAATCTGCTTGAGTAATGGTATCAGGATTTGTGACGGGCGAACTTGAACTACTCAAGACTTCAATCGTGGTATTTCGATTGGCAGCTACCGATGATTGTAAACGATAGGTTGCCCCAAAATTGAGATAATGCTCTCCTTTTAATTTTTGCTTCCAGGCAGCCCCCAATTTTAAGTTTGCATCACTAAAGTTTAAGCGATCATCTCGACTAACAATATAATCTCGGCTATCCCCTATTCTCAATTGCGACGTCACACTTCGGTTGAAATTTCCGAATAAAAAAGTCCCTTCGACGCCTAAATTCAGGTTTTTACCCACCTGAAAGCCGTTCGTAAAATTGATTTGGTTCAATCCCCCTTTGCCTCCATACACATACTGGGCTTCATAGATAGAAGTACCAATTCGGCGGTAGGAATTTTGCTGATAATTGACAAAGCTATAAGGTTTGAGGCTAATGCCTGCCGACCATTTAGGTGCCACTGGAAACGACAAGGCCAAATACCCTAAATTGCCGCCAAAGTCACGTTGATTTTGTTTGGTATCTTGTAATCCTTTGTACTGACCGATTACCCCTACGTCAAACATTGTATAGCGATTGCGAGCCAACAAAGCTGGATTTAATGCGTTGATATAAAGTGGATTAGCACTACTTACCCCAGCATCTCCCATCCCGTTATTGGGTGAATAAGCAGGGCTTAACAATTCACCGACTCCAATGGCTGAATAAGGCGAATTCCCTAATCCCTGGGCGAAAACTTTTGTTTGAAGAAAAAATACCCCTACGACCCAACTCCACTGGAAAAGCTTACGCATTTTGTAAATTAACATTATATTGTAAAATTCGATTCAGACCTATTAAAACCAAGTTTGGCGCCGCAAAGATGCGATTTTTGAGGCTATTTTCAAACAAAGGAGCATCTCCTCCACATAAAAGCACCTCGCATTTTCCCCTTTCTTGCTGGTAGCGTTCGATTAAACCCTCTATCTCTGCTTGCAAGCCATTGAATACTCCACTCTGCATGGCAGCACGCGTAATTTTACCAACCAAAGAAGGCCAAGATAAAAAGTCTTGTGAAACAACATCAATCAAGGGTAACCTTTTAGTAAACGTGTGCATGGCCTGAAATCGCATACGAAGCCCTGGAGAAATTATTCCTCCTTGAAAAATAGCGTCAGCACTCACCCAATCGTAAGTGATACAAGTACCCATATCAATCACCATACAGTGAGCATCAGGAAATAAAACTTTCGCTCCTACTGCCGCCGCCAAGCGATCGGCACCGAGGGTTTGAGGGGTATCATACTCTTTTTTAATCGGGAGAGGCAGCGCAGGAGAAAGTTGTACTACTCGAACGCCTACACTTTGTAACGAATCAGCGTAAGATTGCGTCTCGTGACTGGTAGAAGACAAAATCGCTTGTTGGGGTAGCTGCTGGAGCAAAATACCCTTTAACTCATCAAAAGGAATTTTGTAGCGAGCTTCGATAAGCGTATCGTTTTCAAACCAGCCAATTTTGGCGAAGGTATTGCCTAAATCAATCGCAGCATTCATCGTTCTTGGGCATTTTCAAAGCAGGAAATATGAAATCTGGTACCAACTTATAAACAAAGCGCTGACAGGTTTGACCCATCAGCGCTTGTAAAAAACAAAGTATAATCACGTCTTATCTTTCGCTCATTGGCACAAAATCGCGAAGGGTAGCTCCCGTATAAATTTGACGCGGACGACCGATAGGCTCTTTGTTTTCGCGCATTTCTTTCCACTGAGCAATCCAACCTGGCAAGCGGCCAATGGCAAACATCACCGTAAACATATTGGTAGGAATACCCAGAGCACGGTAAATGATACCCGAGTAAAAATCCACGTTAGGATACAAACGACGGCTCACAAAATAAGGATCGTGCAAAGCGGCTTCTTCCAAGCCTTTCGCAATTTCCAGTACGGGGTCTTTTACACCCAGTTTCTCCAAAACATCATCCGCTGCTTTTTTGATAATTTTAGCCCGTGGGTCGAAGTTTTTATAAACGCGGTGCCCAAAGCCAAACAAACGAAAACCGCTGGTTTTGGCATTTTTAGCCATCTCAACGTATTTGGCAACGTCGCCACCGTCCGCTTTGATGTCTTCAAGCATTTCGATTACTTCTTGGTTGGCACCACCGTGAAGTGGCCCCCACAACGCGCAAATACCCGCCGAAATAGAAGAATAAATATTGGCTTTGGAAGAACCCACCAAACGTACCGTTGACGTAGAGCAATTTTGCTCATGGTCAGCGTGCAGAATAAGCAATTTATTAAGTGCCTTAGAGACCACAGGATCTACTTTGTATTCTTCCACGGGCAATGCAAACATCATGTGGAGGAAATTTGAACAGTAGTCCAATTCATTTTTGGGATAATTTACGGGATGACCCTGCGATTTTTTGAAAGACCAAGTTGCAATCGTTGGCAACTTAGCCAATAGTCGAATAATGTGGGTTTCAGTACCATCGGGGGCTTTTTCATCATAAGAGTCAGGATAAAAAGCACTCATCGCACTTACCAACGATGACAAAACTCCCATTGGATGAGCATTCACGGGGAAGCCTTCAAAAATCTTACGCATATCTTCGTTCACCATCGTATGGCGACGAATTTTATTTTCAAACTCATCGTACTGAGCTTGTGTAGGTAATTCGCCATAAATAAGCAAATAAGCTACTTCAAGGAAAGTCGCTTTTTCGGCTAATTCCTCTATCGAATAGCCCCGATAGCGCAAAATTCCCTCTTCACCATCCAAGAATGTAATCGCACTCTTGGTTGCTCCCGTGTTTTTATAACCACTATCAATCGTAATATAGCCTGTCGAATCGCGCAGCGAATTGATGTCAATGGCTTTTTCTTTCTCCGACCCTTCAATAGTAGAAAACTCGAATGTTTTACCGTCTAATATAAGTTGTGCTTTATCTGACATACAGTGGGTAGTTATGAATATTGGATGGATTTGGACTCAGGCACAATTTTCCGAAAAAAAATCGTATTTTCTTAGAAAGAACTTACATTTTTTAGATGTTTTACCCAAATTCAGTAACGATATGTATTTCTTATTACTAAATTTTGTCAAGTAAAAACCTTGAATTTCAATAGATCAATCTTTTATAATTTCACCATTTTTTACTACTATTTTCACTTTTCTTACCTCACTAATGCGTTCATCAGGGCGACCTTCTACCGCTACTAAATCGGCTAAAAAACCCGCCTTAATCTGCCCTAATTGCTCCAAATGAAACACGCGGGCATTGACTGAAGTAGCCGAACGAAGCACCTCTAAAGGTTTCATGCCGTATTCTACCATCATTTCCATTTCGCGGGCATTGTCTCCGTGCGCAAATACCCCCACATCTCCCCCAAAGCAAATAGTCACTCCTGCCTCAAGGGCTTGTTTGAAGCTAATACGTTTGTTTTTTATTCTGTCAGGCTCTGGTTCAACCCCCTTTTTCCACCCACGGTATTGGCTTACCGCATCTCCCGCCGCTAAGGTAGGACACAAAGCTACCCCTTTTTCGTGCATCAAAGCAAAGATTTCGGGCGTACCCGCATCGCCGTGTTCGAGGGTTTCACATCCACCCAATATCGCCCGACGCATTCCCTCCGCACTTCCTGCGTGCGCAACGGTAGGCCGACCGCTACTACGGGCTGTCTCAACAATCAGTTTGATTTCATCTACTAAAAAAGTAGGTCGGGCTTCTCCCATCAATCCCCAACGGTAATCGGCGTAGATTTTCACCACATCAGCCCCTTTCCCGATTTGCCTTCTTACGGCTTGGATAAGGCGGTCGTGGCCGTCGGCTTCTTCTGCTCCTTGCGGCACTTCTATGTCAGGACTAAAACCCTTGGGGGCGTAGCTTCCCGTTGCAATAAGGGCTTTGGTAGCAATCAACATTCTTGGCCCAGGAATTATGCCCTGACTAATCGCCTGTTTAAGTCCAACATCATCAAATTCAGCCCCTTCTGTACCCAAATCCCGCACCGTAGTAAAACCTGCTAAAAGCGTTCGCTTGGCATGAACAGTAGCACGAGACGTCCGCAGTGAACGCGCTTCGCGCAGTACTTGATCATCCCAAGTAGTTTCGTTGTAAGGATGCAAAAACAAATGTGAATGCCCTTCAATAAAACCAGGAAGCAAGGTACAACCTTTTAAATCAATAGTTTCTAAGTTTAGCCCCGTCAGGTTTCCAAAACCTGATGGATTTCCCACTGCCGCAATTTTCTCTCCTTTCACCAATACCGCCCATCCTTCGTGCATTTCTTGACCATCAAAAACACGGTCGGGACGAAGTAGGTAGGATTTTTGAGCAATAACCGTGTTACTCAGCAAAAACAAAATTCTTAGAATCAGTTTTGTTCGATAGAATGACATAAATAGGTTTGGTTTTACACCCACAAAAATAGAAACCAAGCTGTGTTATTAACTCTAAAATAAACGGAAAGTTTTAAATATTACATTTTACCAAACAAACGTTTGGTAAAGCCAAAACTATTGTTTACAATTGCATCAAAAATTATCCATCAACTTTGATTATGCCTATTCAAAAAGTAACAAAAGAAGAAGTAGTAAAGCAAGCGTTGTTGTTATTCAAAAAGCAAGGCTATCATCGTACCAGCATGGCTGATTTAGCCGCTGCCTGTGGATTGCTGAAAGGCAGTTTTTACCATTATTTCAGCGGTAAAGATGCACTGATGAAAGAAGTCTTGGATACTGTCCACCAATATTTTTCGACGAAAGTGTTTCCGATTGCTTACGACAAGGCTCTTGCTCCTCGTGAGCGACTCGAAAAGATGGTGGCCAAACAAATACGCGTTGTGTCCAGTACCGAAGGAGGCTGCCTCATGGGTAATATGGCCATCGAAACAGCTCTTGTTACCGACGATTTTACGCCACAAATGAGGGTATTTTTTGAAGAATACCTACAAGCCCTCACCGATTTGTACGCTTCTCAACACTCTTTAGAAAAAGCCCGCAAACTGGCCGAACAAGCAGTAGTAGAGTACGAGGGCGCCTGGATTATGGTAAAACTTACGAATAACCATCAGTATTTAGAAGATGTATTAACGAGAGCTTTAGAAAGATTTGATTCTTAATAATCCGTGGTTGACAGTTATAATCAGTCATTTACAAATTCCCTATGACAATGAACGAAATTAACATCACTATTCCTACGCCAGACGGACTTAGTTTGTCGGCAATCATCTACGAGTATCAGGGAAATCCCAAAGGAGTAGTTCAGTTCAACATTGGGACGGGGATGCGCAAAGAGTTTTACGGAAATCTGGCAAGCTACTTAGCCGACAACGGATTCATCGTGTGTTTGTGGGAATACCGAGGCATGGGAAAATCAAGACCTGAAGATAAGGACATATTTACCAAAATTACGATGCAAGACTGGGCAATAGACATGAGTACCGTACTGGATTTTTTAGAACAGCGGTATCCTGACTGGCCCAAATTAATGATTGGGCACAGTATAGGGGGGCAATTGGTAGGACTGATGCCAAACCATCATTTATTAAAAGGAATCGTTATGATTACCTGTTCGACAGGTACGTGGTGGCAGCATACGTTTCCCTACCGCCTGAAATCCTACTCTTTTTTCAACATCATCTCGCCCTTGACTGCACCGATTTGGGGGTATTTACCTGCCAAACGCATGAGAATCATGGAAGACTTACCCAAAGGGCTTATCATGGAATGGCGTAGCTGGTGCAATTCTGAAAATTATTTGTTTGATTTTTTAGGCAAAACCATTCCTCAACATTTCTACGACGCCATTATAGTACCTATTAAATCTTACTGGGCTACCGACGACCCCATTGCCAATGCTCACAGTGTTCCCGCATTGTTGCGCCATTTTCGCCACGCCGACATCCTAAATGAAGCCATCAGACCCAAGGATTATGGCGTTAAGCACATCGGGCATTTTGGATTATTTTCTCGAAAGTTTAAAGGCCATTTCTGGAAAAAAATCGTCAAAGATTTAGAAGAAATGCTTCTAAAAAATCACCACTATAACAATCCCGCGCTCAAAAAAGTAAACATATGATACAAAATGAATAAACCAACTCTTATTGAATTCTTACAAGCGGGGTTTGAAGAAGCCAGTACTTTGGGCAGAACTACACCGACGACGGCATTTTATTACAAACCCGCCAATAATGTATGGTCGGCAGCCGAAAATATGCAACACTTGACTCAGTCGGTACAGCCCTTGAATCGCCTTTTTGACCGTCCGAAAAGCTATTTTGCCGAGAAATGGGGTTATGCCTCCCACGCTTCCCGTTCGTACCAAGAAGTGATTACAGCTTATCATACCGCTTTAGGAACGGGGATCATTGCCACAGGCGTCTTTGTCCCACTTAGCCCTAATACCGATTTGGATGGATTGTTAAGTGAGTTTACTCAAGCAAACGACCTTTTGATTCGTCATTTAGCCAACTGGACAGAAGAAGAACTGGATGAATACGTCATTCCACACCCCCTATTGGGGCCATTGACTGTCCGAGAAATGATGCTTTTTACGGCGTATCACACGCGTCATCATCTCGAAATCATGGACAAGAGAGTGCATTTAATGACTCATTAATAAATGTCAAAATGACAATTTTGTACATTTTTGATAGCAAAGAGGATTATTAAATGTAGTACTTTTCCCATTTTCATTGTACTATTTAAAGAACTTTTCATTTTTGTAAAAAATTTAATTGTACAGAACATAGGGCGTGTTGAATTTTCTGGTTCTATTTTTTTAATGTTTGTACTATTTTAAGAAAAGGTTGAAGTCGAAGATATGAATTTATCAAGAGGGTCTTTTGACCCTATTTTTTTGTATCTCAAAACCTTACACCTTTGCATCGTCAAAGCGAAGTCATCACAACGACGTGAAAACAAGATGGTACTTAAACAATAACACACTATGAAAAAGAACACAGTGCTTTCGACAGTATTAGCAGCCATGATGTTGGCCACCGCAGGAAATGCAACGGCAGAAACTCATCTTCTTACCAAAGATGTCAAATTGGTAAAACGTGACACCAAGAAGGTTGAAGTAAAAATCAACCAACCGAATGTAGGAGAACTGGACATACAACTAAAAGATAAGGAGGGGGTAATCGTATATGAAGGCGCAATCAAAGGGGGCGAAAATGTCTCTACCCAGTTCAACCTAAGTGCGCTCCCCAATGGCGAATACGTATTGAATTGTTCAAACGGTGGATTCTGGTCTTCACAATACCTATCTATCAAGAATGGAAACGTAGAAATCAACGAAAATAGCTACCAAGAGGCATTGACTCCGAAAGTAGAAGCCTTTGCATTAAATCGTTTTGAGGTAACCACTCTCAACAAAAACGTAGCAGACATGGCAGTAGCTATCACCAACAATTCAGGAGAGCTGGTTTATGAAGGTTATTTATCTTCAGGAAGCCGTTTCAATTTAGGGCATTTGCCTTCGGGAGAATATGCTTTTGAGTTTACGGTAGCTGATAAGTCTTTCAAGAAGTACGTGAAAGTTAAATAATTCAGAACCATGCTTTTCATCAATAAATTACTATAACCACACCATCTTGACGATTTTGCGACACCCGTCGGCGGTTTATCCTCCGACGGGATTTTTTTATCTATTGACTACAACATTCCTCGTGCTTTCAGTTCTACATACTTATTTACTGTATTAGCGTTGAGATCTTGGGGAGGCGTAACGATAGCTTGAATACCGTATTGTTCGAGTTCTTTTACGATACGACGCTTTTCATAGTAAAACCGCTCAGCAATGGTTTTGAGGTAGATCTCCTCGGTATTTTTAACGGGAGTACGAAGCAATACAGAGGTTTCAGTGTTTTCAAAAAAAACTACAATTAACAAATGACTTTTAGCCAATTGTCTCAGATAAGGTAACTGCCTCCTCATAGAGTTGAGGGTCTCAAAATTGGTAAACAACAATAGCAAGCTTCGCTGCTTTAACCGCGTTTTCAGATAAGCATAAAGTGTTTCGTAATCACTTTCTAAGTAGCGTGTTTTTTGTTTATAGAGTACTTCAAGAATTTTCTGCATCTGTCCTGCTTTGCGTTCGGCTTGGACAAATTGACCCATTGTCTCCGAAAATGTAATGACCCCCGCTTTATCTTGTTTTAGCAAGGCAATATTACTTAGTACAAGGGTCGCATTAATGGCGTAATCTAACAGCGTTAAGCCATCAAACGGTGATTTCATCACCCGACCTTTGTCAATCACACAATAGACTGATTGCGAACGTTCATCTTGAAAAGCATTGACCATGAGGCCATTGCGGCGAGCCGTAGCTTTCCAATTCACAGTCCGGATATCATCTCCTTGTACGTAGGGACGAATCTGCTCAAACTCCATGCTGTGTCCTAAGCGGCGTACTCTTTTAATTCCGACTTCGGTAAGGCGATTGGAAATAGCCAGAAGTTCATAC